>NZ_JBMDKA010000023.1:0-109080 GCF_057809475.1 Flavobacterium sp. FG19
AAACTGTAAACTGTAAACTGTAAACTGTAAACTGTAAACTGTAAACTGTAAACTGAATACTAAGAACTGAACACTTAAAAACTATTCCTTCCCTTTTCTGCGTTTACGTTCCGCTTTAATCATTGATAATTCACGACTTGTCTGACCCGCTACAGAGGTGTTTTCTTCAGCACGGCGGATTAAGTATGGCATAACGTCTTTTACAGGTCCAAATGGCAGATATTTAGCCACATTATAACCGTTTTCGGCTAAGTTATAGCTGATATTATCACTCATTCCGTATAATTGTCCAAACCAGATTCGGTTATCATTTTTGGCAATTCCTTTCTGAGCCATTATCTCCATCAATTTATAAGAACTCAATTCATTGTGGGTTCCTGCGAAAATTGACATCGTTTCCAAATGATCAGCCATATAGTGAACAGCAGCATCATAATTATCATCCGTTGCCTGTTTAGAAACACAGATCGGAGAAACATATCCTTTTTCTTCGGCTCTTTTGTTTTCTTTTTCCATGTAAGCTCCACGAACCAATTTCATTCCAATATAGAAACCTTCCTTTTTAGCGATTTCATGCAAACCTTTTAAATAATCCAAACGATCCCAGCGGTACATTTGTAAAGTGTTAAAAACAATCGCTTTTTCTTTATTGTATTTACGCATCATATCCGTAACCAAATCATCAGCAGCATCCTGCATCCAGCTTTCTTCACCGTCAATCAGTAAAGCCACATCTTTTTTATGTGCTTCACTACAGATTTTATCAAAACGGGCTATCACTCTGTCCCATTCAGCCTGCTCTTCCGCAGATAACGTTTGTTTTTCACCTAATTTCTCATACAATTCAAAACGTCCTAAACCAGTTGGTTTAAAAACCGCAAATGGAATAGCAAGACGTTCTTTGGCAAATTCAACAGTTCTTAATGTCATAGCCAGGGCTGCATCAAACTGCTCTTCTTCTTCTTTTCCTTCTACTGAATAATCTAATACAGAAGAAACTCCTTTGGTAAACATTTTATCCACCACCGTTAAGCAGTCGTTTTCGTTTACACCTCCACAGAAATGATCAAAAACAGTGGCACGAATTAAGCCTTCAACCGGAAGATGTGCTTTGATAGCAAAATTAGTAACAGCAGTACCAATTCGTACCAAAGGTTCGCTGTCGATCATTTTAAAAAGAAAATAAGCCCTGTCAAGCTCCGTATCGCTTTTAAGAGAAAAAGCAACCTGCGTGTTATCGAATATTTTTTCCATTAAGTTTAGTTTTTGTGCAAAGATAGAGAGTGTTTTGAAAATTCTTTACGAAATCGTATGATATTTTTTCAAATTGATAATCCGAAAGATTGAAAATAATAAATTTATGATGTAAAATTTTACCTGTTTATAACTGGAGCCCTTAAAACTTTTAAAGGAATATTTTTACAGCTCTTAAAACTAATTTAGAATGAATCATTTTAAAACAAATTACCTCTCAAGTTTGAATATTATTTAGTTTAAAATACTTTATTTTTGCGCTTTTAATTAACTAAAGAATTATGAAATCTATTCAGGCCAATAATTATCTCGTACATTTCAACCAAAATGCTTACGAAGCTTTAAATAAACACTTAAAAGAAAATAAATATTCGAATATCTTTATTATAGTAGATACCGAAACCAACGAATATTGTCTTCCTAAATTTCTTCCTGTAATTGAAACAGAGCTGAACATCGAAATCATTGAATTTGAAGCCGGTGAAGCCAATAAAAATATTGAAACCTGTATTCAGATCTGGCATGTATTAACAGAGCTTGGCGCCGACAGAAAATCGCTTGTAATTAATCTGGGCGGTGGTGTTGTAACCGATCTGGGCGGATTTGTAGCTTCCACTTTTAAAAGAGGGGTTGATTTTATAAACATTCCAACTACTTTATTATCTATGGTAGATGCTTCTGTTGGCGGTAAAACCGGGGTTGATTTAGGAAATCTTAAAAACCAGATTGGAGTTATCAATGTACCGCAAATGGTTTTAATAGACACACAGTACCTTGAAACCTTACCGCAGAGTGAAATGCGTTCCGGACTAGCAGAAATGCTGAAACACGGTTTAATTTATGATGCTGCTTACTGGAGAGAATTTCTGGATATAACGTCTATAGATTATAACGGACTTGATGAACTTATTTATCGTTCGGTTGAAATTAAAAACGAAATAGTAATCCAGGACCCGACTGAAAAAAACATTCGTAAGGCCCTTAATTTCGGGCATACCTTAGGTCATGCCATCGAAAGCTACTTCCTCGAAAGCGAAGATAAAACTACTTTACTGCATGGTGAAGCAATTGCCGTGGGAATGATCCTGGAAAGTTATATTTCACTTCACAAAAACTTAATTTCAAAAGAAGAATATATTGAAATCAAAACGGCCGTTCAGTCTATTTATGATCAGGTAATTTTTGATGAAAATGATATTGATCCTATTCTTGAATTACTGGTTCATGACAAAAAAAATGAATATGGTTTAATTCAATTTGCTTTAATTGAAGGAATCGGTAAAATAAAAATTAACCAATCCGTTGAAAATAAATTGATTCTGGAAGCGTTTCAGGATTATAAATCTTAATTTTTTTTTAATCAAAAGCATTGCTTTTGGTATATTTTATTTTTTACATTTGCCACGATGAAAACAAACAAAAAACAAAGACAATTCAGCGTTTACAGAAACCGGCTCAGCAGTTCTTTACTAAGAATGCTGGATCGTTTTTACAATAGCAAAAGTCCTTTTTGTTTTGATGTTTTCCAATGTTCAAAAGCCGAACACGAAAAACTGCAGATTGTATTTGCCAATATCAGAGTTTGAATTTTAGATTTAGAACCTTTTTTACTAAATTTAAAATAACAAACTTAAAATATTGAAAACTAAATGAATACAAAATATTCTGATCTTATAAACCAAACGTATTATTTCCCTCAGGAAGAATTTAAATTAAACAAAGACAACTTATTGTTTCATAACATCGATTTAATGAAATTGGTAGAACAATACGGCACACCTTTGAAATTTACGTATCTGCCTCAAATTTCTGAAAACATCAATAAGGCAAAGTCCTGGTTCAGAAAAGCGATGGAAAAGAACAAATACGAAGCAAAATATTATTATTGCTATTGTACTAAAAGTTCTCATTTTGAATACATTATGAATGAGGCTTTCAAGAATAACATTCATATCGAAACTTCATCAGCATTTGATGTTAATATTGTTGAGAATTTACTGGAAAACGGTAAAATCAATAAAAGTACTTATGTAATTTGTAATGGTTTCAAAAGAGACGAATACATTACCAATATTGCCCGATTAATTAATAACGGTCATAAAAATACTATTCCTATTATTGATAACTACGAAGAACTGGATTTACTTCAGGGAGAAATCAAAGGAAAATTCAAAATTGGAATTCGTATTGCAGCCGAAGAAGAACCTAAATTTGAGTTTTATACTTCAAGATTAGGTATTGGTTACAAAAACATTGTTTCTTTCTATAAAAAACAGATTCAGGAAAATGATAAATTAGAGCTTAAAATGCTTCACTTTTTTATCAATACCGGGATAAATGATACTTCATACTACTGGAACGAGCTTGTAAAATGTATTAAAGTATACATTGCGCTTAAAAAGGAATGCCCTACTCTTGATGGACTGAACATTGGAGGCGGTTTCCCTATTAAAAATTCTCTTGCTTTTGAGTATGATTATCAATACATGATTGACGAAATCATCAATCAGATTAAAATAGCTTGTGAAGAAGCCGAAGTAGATGTACCGAATATTTTTACGGAATTTGGTTCGTTTACCGTAGGCGAAAGCGGCGGCGCCATTTATCAGATTTTGTATCAAAAACAACAAAATGACAGAGAAAAATGGAACATGATCGATTCGTCGTTCATTACCACTCTGCCAGATACCTGGGCGATAAACAAACGTTTTATCATGCTGGCCATTAACCGCTGGAATGATACTTACGAACGGGTTCTGTTAGGAGGTCTGACTTGTGATAGTGACGATTATTACAACTCAGAACAAAATATGAACGCCATTTATCTGCCTAAATACAATAAAGAAAAGCCGTTGTATATTGGTTTCTTTAATACAGGAGCGTATCAGGAAACTATTGGAGGTTACGGAGGATTACACCACTGTTTAATTCCACAGCCTAAACATATCCTGATTGACCGTGATGAAAACGGAATCCTGGCAACAGAGGTTTTCTCCGAACAGCAGACTTCTGATGATGTATTAAAGATTTTAGGTTACAAGAAAAAATTGTAAAAAAAAACTGCAAAATTTGATAGCTTCATAGCAGGAAAATTATTAATTTGCAGGTACACTAAAAAAAGGTTAAAACTTTTAATTCAAAAAAAAACAAAAAAACAAGAACAAATGAAAGGACCAATCAGTCAGTTTATTCAAAAACATTATTTACACTTTAACTCTGCTTCACTTGTAGATGCAGCTAAAGAGTACGAACAGCAGTTGGCGAATGGCGCTAAAATGCTGGTAAGTATGGCTGGAGCTATGAGTACAGCTGAAATAGGTAAAATTTTTGCTGAAGTAATTAGACAGGATAAAGTACAAATTATTTCATGTACGGGAGCCAATCTAGAAGAAGACATCATGAATTTAGTAGCTCATTCTCACTACGAAAGAGTTCCTAATTATCGTGATTTGACACCAGAAGACGAATGGGCTTTACTTGAAAGAGGATTAAACCGTGTTACAGATACCTGTATTCCTGAGCACGAGGCTTTTAGACGTTTACAAAAACATATCTATAAAATCTGGAAAGATGCCGATGATAATGGAGAACGTTATTTTCCACATGAATTCATGTACAAAATGTTATTATCAGGCGTTCTTGAAGAATACTACGAAATTGATTTAAAAGACAGCTGGATGTATGCTGCAGCTGAGAAAAATTTACCAATTATCGTTCCGGGATGGGAAGATAGTACTATGGGTAACATTTTTGCTTCTTATGTTATTAAAGGAGAGCTGAAAGCATCAACAATGAAATCAGGTATTGAATACATGACTTTCCTGGCTGACTGGTACACAAAAAACAGCCAAAATGGTATCGGATTCTTCCAGATTGGTGGAGGAATTGCAGGAGATTTCCCTATTTGTGTGGTTCCAATGTTATACCAGGATATGGAAATGCATGATGTTCCGTTCTGGAGCTATTTCTGCCAGATTTCAGATTCAACTACCAGTTATGGATCTTATTCAGGAGCTGTTCCTAATGAAAAAATTACCTGGGGTAAATTAGATATCAAAACCCCTAAATTTATTATCGAATCGGATGCGACAATTGTGGCTCCGTTAATTTTTGCCTATTTATTAGATTTATAGTATATTTTTATGAAAAGAGTTATAGTAGACTACGCCAAATTGACCAATGAAATTTTGAACCTTTTGGTTGAAAAATTTCCTGATGGTTATGATGATTCGGATGTGATCCGTTTTAGAAACGCTAAAAACGAATTAGTAGAAGCTGTTGAAGTTCGTACCGAAGACACTATTTATTTAGTAAAAATCAGTACTAAACTGGCTGACAGAATTGAAAATTACGAAGATGACGACGATATGGATCTTGATGTTGACACAATCGAACCGGTAAAAGGTCTTGATCTGGATGACGAAGCTGACGATGATGACGAAGACGATGACAGACAGGATAAACCGGATACAGATGGCGACGATGATGATGACGATGAAGACAGAGACGCTGATATTAGCGACGACGATGATGATGAAGACGATGAAGATTAATCACTCTCTTTTAAAATAATAAGAAGGAACTCTGCCAGGAGTTCCTTTTTTTATTAATCAACCCGACAAAATAATATAATTATAAGAAAATTACTATATTTATACTTTAAAACTCTTAAAGTATAAATATGCGCCATATGAACTCAGAATTACTACACGCCAAATTAAAGGAGAATTTTGGTTTTGAAAAATTCAGACCTAATCAGGAAACCATAATTAAAACCGTTTTATCCGGACATGATGCTTTGGCCATTATGCCAACCGGAGGCGGGAAATCTATTTGTTTTCAGCTGCCTGCCCTTTTAATGCCCGGTATTACGGTTGTTATTTCGCCTTTGATCGCTTTAATGAAAGATCAGGTAGACAGTTTAAAAACTAACGGAATTTCTGCCTGTTATATCAACAGCAGTCAGTCTTCTGAAGAACAGCAGTATTATATAGACAATTTAAGATCCAATACTTTTAAACTGGTTTATATAGCTCCCGAAAGCTTGTCTTATCTGGACACTGTTTTTAATGAGCTCACTATTAGCATGATTGCTATAGATGAAGCACATTGTATTTCTTCCTGGGGACACGACTTTCGTCCGGCATACACCAATTTAGGGTATTTAAAAAACCGCTTCCCTTCTACTCCGGTTTTAGCTTTAACAGCTACAGCCGATAAAGCTACACGTGTCGATATTGCAACCCAGCTTAATTTAAGGAACCCTAGAATATTCGTAGCTTCCTTTGACCGAAAAAATCTAAGTCTTGAAGTACGTCCGGCATTAGACCGGGTTAAGCAGATTATTGATTTTGTAGAAAACAAACCCAATGAATCCGGAATTATTTACTGCTTAAGCAGAAAAACGACCGAAGAGCTTGCTGAAAAACTAAGCAAAAATGGTATTTCAGCAAAAGCCTATCATGCTGGTTTAGATAATATCAAACGTGCTAAAACGCAAGATGAGTTTATAAATGACGATTGTCAGGTAGTTTGTGCTACCATTGCTTTTGGTATGGGAATCGACAAATCGAACGTACGCTGGGTTATACATTATAATTTGCCAAAGAATATTGAAGGATATTACCAGGAAATTGGACGTGCCGGCCGTGATGGGCTTCCGGCGGAAACGCTTATGTTTGAAAGTTATGCCGATGTGATTCAATTGCAGAAATTTGCTTCCGAAGGCCTAAACGCCGATGTGCAGCTGGCTAAACTGGATCGCATGAAACAATATGCAGACGCTGTAAGCTGTCGTCGTAAAATACTGCTTTCCTATTTTGGCGAACTGGTTACCGAAGATTGCGGAAATTGCGATATCTGCAAAAATCCACCTATATTTTTTGACGGAACTATTCTGGCTCAAAAAGCCCTTTCGGCTATTGTACGATTAAAGGAATCAGAATCTTTGGCTGTTATTACAGATTTCCTGCGCGGCTCTAGAAACGCGTATATCTACGAAAAAAATTATCAGAAGCTAAAAACGTACGGAATTGGCGCAGACATTTCTTGGCATGACTGGAATCAGTATCTAATTCAGCTTATTAATTTGGGATACTGCGAAATTGCCTTTCACCAGCATAATAAAATTTTGCTCACTCCTTTTGCCCGAAAAGTGCTGTTCGAAGGAGAAAAAGTAAAATTAACTACGGTTGTGAAGAAAGCTATTGATAAAAACGAAATCAAAGTTGAAAAAACAAAAGCCGTTAAAAATTCCTTATTTGAATCACTTCGAAAATTACGTTATGAAATTGCGAAGGAAGAAGAAGTTCCCGCTTATGTTATTTTTAGTGATGCTGCTTTAAGACAAATGGAAATTCTGAGACCTATGAGTGATGAAGAATTCCTGACTGTAGAAGGAGTTGGTAAAGTAAAACTTGAAAAATACGGTTCTGATTTTATAAATGCTATTATTCAGTTTGAAAGAAACAAATCTGTTGTAAAAAAAGAAAAAAAAGACAGTACTTATATCAAGACCTTTGAATTGTTCCAAAACGGACTTACTGTAGAAGAAATTGCAGGACAGCGAAATCTGGGTGAAAGCACCATTGTTTCTCATCTGGCTAAATTATATGCTGATGGTTATGATTTAGATTTAAATTCTTTTGTTTCCGATAAAGAAATTACGGAGATAGAAAAAGCAAAAGTAAAACTCGAAAATTCAACGGCCCTGAGACCTTACTTTGATTATTTTGAAGAAAAAATGTCTTATGATAAGATTCGCTTTGGTCTGGCTGCTATTGAAAGGAAAAATAATAACAATTCTTCACGATTGAAAAAACAAGAATTAAAGTAGTTTCTCATATCTATTTTCAATTCATTTAAAGTACACTTTTACTTCAATAAAAAACCCGACAAGCTTTTAAACTGTCGGGTTCGTTTTATGATAAAACCTGATTTTTTATAAATATCTTTCTTCAAAAATTTTCTGATGATGTTTTTGATGTCCGATCATTACAAAACCTAAAGCACGCACCGATATTTGATTATTTGAAGCTGTCCCAATGCGTTTAAGCTGTTCTTCAGACAAACTTTTATAAAATAATAAGGTAGAGTGTCTTATAGCTGAAAATTCAGTTAGTAAATCCTGAATGCTTCTGCTTCCGGCATCTGTATTATCAGCATAATCTGCTTCTTCAAAACTAGGAAGCGGTGTCTGGTCATTTCTTGAAAAACGCAGGGCACGATAGGCAAAAATACGTTCTGTATCCATCACGTGCTGAATAATATCCTTAATAGTCCATTTGCCTTCGGCGTAGCGATAATCAAATTTATCCATTGGAATATCCTGAACAAACCGAATAAATGCGTGAAGAGAAATTTCTAATTCTTCGATCAGCTTTCCTTCTCCGGCTTGTTTAATGTAATTTCCAAAATGGCCTGAGTATTCGTTTTCTAATAATTGACTTACAACCATTGTATCTGTTTTTAGTTTTTATGCTGAATTTCTACTTGCATTCGTATTTCCAAAAAGAGATCGTGTTACGATTTTTTCGTACACTTTAATCAACTCTTCGTCTGTTGAATTTTCTTTGTTCAGTTCGTTAATTCTTAATAAAGCATATTGTTGTATCGTTAACAACGGCAGTACAATACGCTCTCTTATCTGAATAGAAGCGATACCATCCGGATAATTTTCCATCAGAGTTTTGTGATCTGCGATTTTCAATAATAAACGCTTTGTTTCTGAAAACTCATCATAAATAATCTGCCAGAATTCTCCAAACTCTGGATCATTTCTCATATAAGCCGTTAAAGGCAAAAATGATTTGGCCAGCGACATCATACTGTTTTCCAGTAAAGTTTTAAAGAATAACGAATTATGATACAAATCACTCACTTTATCCCACTGTCCTGATTCTTCAAAATATTTTAAAGCACTTCCTACTCCAAAGAATCCCGGTACGTTTTGTTTTAACTGGCTCCAGGAACCCACAAACGGAATCGCTCTTAAATCGGCAAAATCAAGTGATTCTGATTTGCTTCTTTTAGACGGACGGCTTCCGATATTGGTTTTAGAGTAGTATTTCAGTGTACTCATTTTTTCCAGATACGGAATAAATTTAGGGTGGTTCTTAAAACTTAAATATTTTTGATATCCTAAATCGGCTAACTGGTTAAGAATCTGAGTTTCATCAGCAGAAAGCTCATTTTTATCTTTTCCAAAAACCTGATTGGTAACACCGGCACTCAATAAGTTTTCAATATTGTAACGACAGGAATCTAAAGTTCCAAAATTAGAACTGATCGTTTGTCCCTGAACCGTAATCTGAATTTCCTGATTTTCGATTTTTGGCCCTAACGAAGCGTAGAATTTATGTGTTTTTCCACCACCACGCGCAGGAGGTCCGCCTCGTCCGTCAAAGAAAATGGCTTTGATTCCGTATTTTCTTGAAATTTCAGTAAGTGAAATTTTAGCCTGATAAATACTCCAGTTGGCCATTAAATAACCACCGTCTTTAGTACCGTCAGAGAAACCAAGCATAATAGTCTGTTCGTTTCCTCTTGACTGTAAGTGTTTCGAGTATTCCGGGTTAGTATACAGCTGCTCCATAATTTGATGGGCATTCTGTAAGTCATCAACAGATTCAAAAAGCGGAATAATATCAACGGTAGGTTTTTCCCAGTTGTTTAAACGAATCATGGCAAAGGTTTCCATTACATTCAGCGCACTTTCGTTATTACTGATGATATAACGATTAGCTCCTTCTTCTCCATTATTGTTCTGAATGGTTTTGATGGCCTGAACCGACTCTAAAGTCGATCTTGTGATTTCACTTTCAAAATCAGCAGGATTTAAGTTTCCTTTTACTTTAGATAAAACATCGATTTTTTGATCTTCAGTCAAATCATAATAGTTTTTAGGGAAAATATCTGAACCTGAATTCAGGTAATAATTCACAACATCTTTAAATACCGCATTATGAATTTTACTGTTCTGACGGATATCTAAAGTCGCAAAATGAAACCCGAATAAATTAATTTTTACCAAAAGAGCTTCCAGTTCATCTAAATATAAAGACTGGTGTTTTTCGATAATAATACTTCTTATGGTATTTAACTGTGTTAATAATTCTTCTAAAGTAATGAAAATTTCTCCTTTAGAATAAAACACAGAACGGTAAAGCTTATGTTCAAGATCAGCTACTAAAGTGTCTACTCCTGAGAAAGTTAGCTTACGTTTTAAATTTCTCATTTCAACATAATAACACTTCAGAATAGAGGTACGCAGACGATCGGCTACCTTAAGTGTAATTTCGGTAGTAACAAACGGATTTCCATCACGATCACCACCTGGCCAGAAACCTAATTTGATTAACTGGTTTTTAATAGCACTTCCCTGCTGAATATTTTTCTGAAGGTAATGTACAATTTCCCCGGCTGTAGCGTAGAATACATTTTCAAGATACCAGATCAGACTAACCGCTTCGTCATACGGATTTGGTTTTTCGTGCTGAATAAAAGGTGTTTTACCCAGCTGGGCCAGTAATTGTTTAATCTGTAATAAATCGTTCTGGCGAATAGCTTCTGTCAGGTCATTTATAATCCCTAACACCGGACCAGGATAAAACTGGGTTGGGTGTGCGGTTAAAACAGTGCGGACATTAAAATTTTCAAGAAACTCTACTAATTCGTCGTTTTTTTCTTTAGCATCTGATTTTTCTTTGATATCACGTAAAGAACCGTGTCCTTCCATATTGTTAACTTCCGGAAAAGCAGCATCTTCAATGGCATCAAATAATACAATCTGACGTTCTATATATTGAATAAATCGAAACATTAAATCGATTTTTTCGGTTTCTGAAACATTATTCAGGAACTTATTGGAAAAGAAATCAAAAATTTCCTTTGGTGTTTCCTGTTTTTTAAATCCGGTCTCACAAGTTTCTGTAAATAAAGGCAGTAATACCCCTGTATTATCAATAGAATCGAATGGTAATGTTATGAAAACACTATTGTAAATGTGGTATTTAGAAAGAACGTCCCGATTAAAACGTTCAATTTTTGGAAGCGTGTACATAAAATCCTGTTATAGTTGTGTGGTTGGTTATTTAGTCATAAAAAAACCCCAAGAATAAACTTGAGGTATATTTTAATATAGCATTCAAGAGGAGTTCTTACATATTTTTGAAAATAGTATGCATCAAACGCTTCTTATCGTTAATACTTTCCTCTAATGAAATCATAGTTTCAGTTCTGTAAACACCATCGATATCATCAATCATGAAAATAACCTCTTTGGCATGTTTAGTATCTTTCGCTCTGATTTTACAAAAGATATTGAATTTTCCTGTCGTTACAGAAGCTACTGTTACGAATGGAATTTGATTGATACGCTCTAATACAAATTTAGTTTGTGAAGTATTATTAAGAAATACCCCAACATAAGCAATAAATGAATAACCTAATTTATCGTAATCTAAGGCTAATGAAGACCCCATGATGATACCGGCATCCTCCATCTTTTTTACTCTAACGTGTACTGTACCAGCAGAAATCAATAGTTTTTTTGCAATGTCAGTAAACGGTACTCTCGTATTGTCTATTAACATATCTAAAATCTGGTGATCTA
The DNA here is from genome assembly GCF_057809475.1 of Flavobacterium sp. FG19. Classification (NCBI taxonomy): domain Bacteria; kingdom Pseudomonadati; phylum Bacteroidota; class Flavobacteriia; order Flavobacteriales; family Flavobacteriaceae; genus Flavobacterium; species Flavobacterium sp. FG19. The sequence goes on from NZ_JBMDKA010000023.1 coordinate 11,867, forward strand.
CTTCATCTAAACGAAATTTACTCATAATTCTTTAATTAATATTACTAATTGCTATTACAAAGTATAAAAATATATATAAAAAATAACAAATTCACATAAAAATTAACTTTTTATCAACCCGTTAACAAATTTAATGTTTTTATTTAAATAAAAATCTGCTTTTTGGTTTGTTTTCGGAATATTAGAATAATCATCAGAATATACAGCATCTTTTCCGTCATATTCGTAATGACCAAAATAATTTTCCAATTCGCCTGCTTCTACTATATAAGCATTAAAATGAATCTTATTTTCAATCAATTCTTCTTTGTATTGAGCGACAAAATTCGTAATAATTTCGATACCATCATAATTTATTTTGATATTTTTATACATAAAATCATAAAAAACCACTTTATTTTGTGAAATATTCAAATAATCGGAAATTCTATTGACAACTAAATCGTTTTCGCTTATCAGCTTAAAGCTTGTAATTAGTGAGAAAAATATGTATTTTCTGGTAATTTCTCTTTCGTAATCCTCAGGAAAATGACCTGCTTCAAACAGTATCGTTGGAACGCCTAAAAACTGAAAAGTATCCCCTATACAGTTTATATTGAATGAATCGTCGAATCGGCCTACCTGTCCGGGAATATATTTCTGTAGTTCATCATTAATTCCGGCAATCAGATTAATCGCTTTCTGCCTGTTTTCATTTACTTCTCTTTCTTCATTATAAGAAGGAGCTAAAAAAGAAACGGTTGCAGGCTTTCCGGTAGCGCCGGCACCAAAAATAGTGCGCTGATCATGAAGGTTAAAGCAGAAATGCGGTTTAAAATTTTCAAAAACTTCTCTAAGTATATTGCTTTCCGGCTGGGTCAGGTTTTGAGAATCACGATTCAGATCTATTTTATTGGCATTTTCACGGGTATATAAACGCGCACCATCAGGATTTAATATTGGAATACAATAAAAAGTAAAAGTATCCAGCATTTTTTTTGCAAAATCAGATTTGCTGTTTAATACATTAATAAAGTCAAAAAGAGCTTTAGTCGTTGTACTTTCATTACCGTGCATTTGCGACCACAAATAAATACGTATTTTTCCGGTTCCGGTCTGGTAACTATATATAGGTTCTCCTAAAACCGACTTTCCAATAATTTGAACCTGGTTATCGGTATTTAATTTATCAAGCAGAGGCTGAATGTGATCTAAAGTAAGATAACGTCCCTCTATGGATTGTTCTTTGTTCTGGCTGAATAATTCTTCTAAATTCATTGTGTTTTGATTAGTTTACAAAAGTAAACATCTTTATTTTTACAATTGTAAACAGCTAAATTTTTCACGAATTTAGATTTGTAAACAGATTTTTAAGCAGATATAAAGTACTAAGCCTCTTAATTGTTAACATCTGTAATAAATTTAAATAATCATATTTAAAAAACACTATTTCAAGATGTTAAACATAAATAATTAAAGTTTTAATATAGTGTTATAATCCGTTGTAATCTGAATCTGATCTCTATAATTGGATATCTTGTTTCTTTTAATTACATTTGTAAACATGTAAAATCGAAACACTAATTTACAATGGTAAACATCGAAGATTTTGTAAAACGCCTTGAAATTATACTGGATTATTACGGATTAAATGCCTCTTCTTTTGCAGATAAAATTGGAGTACAGAGATCCAGTATGTCTCACCTTTTGTCAGGAAGAAACAAACCCAGTTTAGATTTTGTCATGAAAATTCTCGATGTTTTTCCTGAAGTAGACCTGTATTGGATCCTGAATGGAAAAGGAAATTTTCCTAAAACGGAAGATCAGAATACTACAGAAACAAGAAATACGATCTCTCCTATTTCTTCCGGTGAACCGTTTGGTGGAACCGATTTGTTCTCACAACTCGATTTCGTGGAAAAAGAAAAAGCTCCGGTTAAAAATGTACCCGAAGTTAAAAAAACAAATTTTTCTGTTGAAGAAGAAGAAATAGAGAAAATCGTGTTTTTCTATAAAAACGGAACTTTTAAGGTATACGTACCATAACCCGGAAATTTTGCGTATTTGAAAATTTTTTAAAATAATTTTCATTTAAGCGATTCTCACGAATCGTAAAAAAGTATTAAAAATTTAGAGAGCGAATCCATTTTGTGCAATTTTTCCTAAAACACCTTTATAATGTTGTTTTAAAATTTCCCAGTCCGCTTCATAATTTCCCGTTGGGTAAAAAGGAGCGGCCAGATTTACCTCTTTCTTTCCCCAGTCAAAAACGACAGCAACAATGGGTACATTGGCTTTAAGGGCAATATAATAAAATCCGGTTTTAATTTCCTTCACCGCTTTTCTCGTTCCTTCGGGGGCAACGGCCAGACGAAATACCTCTTTACGGTCAAAAATAGCTGCAATAGCATCTACTTTATTTAAACGACCGGAACGATCGATAGGTTCACCGCCAACATTTCTAAAATAATAACCAAACGGAAAACGAAACAACTCCTTCTTTCCTACCCAGTTAATCTGAAGCCCCGATATTCCCCGTGTAAACAATCCGATATAAAAATCATGATTGCTTGTATGAGGCATTACCATTAATATACATTTTTTCACCCCGGCATTTTCCATTCCCACTATCTTCCAGCCCATTAGCTTAAAAAAGATGAATTTGTATATTATTTTCTTCATTAAAGTTTGATTTTTTTTGTAAAATAAAAGATTTAAAATGGTATTTTTGAGTAAAAGCATTACAAAAATGATTCAGAAACTATTCAGTTATCTATATCCCGTTAAAATATTTAAGAAAAAATCAGCCAGAAGTAAAGTGATCGAAGTAACATGGGCCAATGGCGAACTGGTTTTAGATTCTGAAAATACAAATTACTCTTACGGCAGTCTTCAGCGTATATTACGTTATGGTCTGAGAAATATTGGTTACCATAAAATCCTTGAAATGGATCATATACTCGTTCTGGGAGTTGCCGGCGGAAGCGTTATTAAAACACTTGTTGACGAAATCGAATATAAAGGTAAAATCACCGGTGTTGAAATTGATCCGGATATGATTGAGATTGCCAATACGTATTTTAATCTTAATGAAATCAAACAGCTTGAAATAGTGATAGACGATGCTTTTGAATTTGTTTTAAAAACCAAAGACCGTTATGATTTAATTATCATTGACATTTTTGAAGACACCAACATGCCGAACTTTTTGTTTGAAAAATTTTTCAGCGAAAGAACTTGTTTTCTTTTAAAAGATCAGGGATTCATTTTATTCAATACTATGATTCTGGATGAAGCCCATAATGTTCGTAACCGAAAGTACATAGCCGAAATAAACCCCAAATTATATACTTCTAAAATGCTGCCGCGTATTGAAGTACATAATGAATTAATCATAACCGAAAAAAAAGCCTAATTTAAAATCTATGAAATCTCTTGTTTCCATATTAAAAGCCTTACCTCCTGTCAAAATTATTGATGCCTCTATCGATTTTTCAAAATACCTTCCTTTAGATTTATCAATAACCAATACTGAATTGGTAGCGAGTAAACCGGAAACATCTGAAGATTTTGAACGTTTTATTTTTGGATACATGGCAGCACATAATGCAGAAGTAGCCTATGGCGGCTATATTGAAGGTCGTAACCTGTATAAGAGAAGTTCGATTTTTAAGAACGACTCGGTTCCTGAACGCAACATTCATATAGGACTTGATTTATGGGCAAAAGCCGGAACGGTGGTTGCAGCACCTATTGACGGTAAAGTACACAGCTTTAAAAACAATGAAGGTTTAGGCGATTACGGACCTACTATTATATTAGAACACAGAGTTGAAAATGAAAAATTCTATACTTTATACGGACATTTATCGTTAGAAAGTATAAAGAACTTAACTGTTGGGACAACTTTTAAAAAGGGAGAACCTATTGCAACCCTTGGAAATTCAACAGTCAACGGTGATTATGCACCGCATCTGCATTTTCAGATTATAAAAAACTTAGGAGACAAATGGGGTGATTATCCCGGAGTCTGCAATACCAATGATTTGAATTTCTATATTGAAAATTGTCCTGACCCTAACTTATTATTAAAAATAACTTAAATGATTATGAAGAAAGCGGGATTGATTATATGTTTGTTGCTACTAATAGGATGTAAATCTAAAACTGTCAGCCGGGATACCGAAGATTTAAAAATAAAGAAAGTACCTGTTTCCGAAATAAGTTCAGAACAACAGAGAAAAGCATATGAATTAGGAAAAAGAGTTTTAGAAACCTGTAATACGTCAAAATTTAAACCTTTTAATGAAACTGAAGTTACCCAGTCAGTAAGAGAAAATACTACTGAGGAACGACTGACTAAAACCTGCACGAGGTTCAGACAATATTACGGCAGTTTTATAGATTTAAAATTAGACGGTGTTTACAAAACGAGAAATGAAGTTATTTACCGTTATCATGCCCTGTATACTAAAAAGGTGGCTAATAAAGAACTTCGTGTTTTTGTAAATGAAGAAAATTTAATCTCAGCTATTAAATCAATGGACTGGGATGAAAAATTTGATGCCCGATTAAACGAACAATAAAGTAAAAAATATGAAAATACAAATGCCACTGCTTTTATTACTGTTTATTACAGCCTTTACAAATGCTCAGGAAAAAATGACGGTTAAAGGACAATCTTTTCCAGCGACTCAGAATTACACTTTTATCTGCGAAAAATATGCTTTTACAGGTGAAACCGAAATTCAGATTGCAAAAACGGATAAAGGCGGCATTTTAAAAATTACCATTGCTACTGCCAATGACAAAGCCCGTATAGCTGGAGGTTTATATGTTGACCTGGCCAATGCGGATGTTATAGCCTGTGTAGATAAAAATGTAAAAGAATCTTCAGATGGCAAAACAACCTCCTATTATTATTTTACGCCTGCCGAATTTGCAAAGCTTAAAAAAACAGACATGTATGCTGTGAGGTTTATCATCAACGGAGGTGACAATACATTTGGAAACCAAACCGGTTACTTTACGACGTACAATAAAAAGAATTATTTTTCAACGGCTTATGATACCTCCAAAAAGAGTTACGATACGGCTAAAGAAATTAGTATTTTATAAATAGAATATTTCATAAAATAAATCTTATATTTATATTCTAATTTCAAATTTATGACTCCTAACGAAGCTTTAATTACAAAGTTCTATACTGCTTTTGCCAATTCTGATGCTAAAACTATGGCAGAATGTTATCACCCAAAAATTCATTTTATAGATCCGGCTTTTGGTTTGTTAAAAGAAGAACAGGTTGCCAGAATGTGGGAAATGCTGCTGCTTAAAAGCAAAGGCAATATTAAAATTGAATTTTCAGATGTAAAAGCAGATGAATCTACAGGTTCGGCAAAATGGGTCGCCACGTATAATTTCAGTAAAACAAACCGCAGGGTTATTAACAAAATATCAGCTGAGTTTGTTTTTCAGGACGGGCTAATCATCAAACATACTGATAGTTTTGATGTTTGGAGATGGTCCAAACAGGCCTTTGGCACTACAGGTTATTTGCTGGGCTGGACCGGTTTTTTCCATAAAAAAATTCAGGAACAGGCGTTGCTGTCACTTAAAAAATTCCAGGAAGCCCGATAAGGTTCTAAAACTTCCTTCTGTTATTGATGCGTAAATAGTGTTGAATCCTGAAACCATGAACGAAGTCCTACACAAAAAACTAAATCAACTACAGGCAACGGCCATCTGCGGAAACGATATCAGCTCTTCCTGCCTTTATGTTTCGGCACTTACTATTTTATATGCCGGACAATATGCCTGGATTTCTCTTTTAATTGTGGGGGTGGTTTTATTTCTTTTCAGAAAAATTTATGGCGAAGTGGTAGGAGCAATTCCTTTAAACGGAGGGGCTTACAATGTTTTGCTTAATACATCGACTAAACGCCTCGCCTCTCTGGCAGCTACTTTAACCGTGTTATCGTACATGGCAACGGCAGTAATCTCGGCTTCTGAAGGAATGCATTATCTGCACGGCATTTTTGAAGGGCTGAATGTGACCACAGCAACTGTTGTCGTTTTAATCTTTTTTACTTTTCTTGCTATACTCGGAATAGGTGAATCAGCATTTGTGGCCGTAATTATCTTTGTCACTCATATTGCTACTTTAAGCTTACTCGTTCTGGCTTCACTTTGGTTTATTCTGAACCACGGTTTAAGTACTTTTCATATCAATTGGGAAACACCAATTGCTTTTGGAAATATCAAAACGGCTCTATTTCTTGGATTTTCGGCTGCTATGCTTGGAATTTCAGGTTTTGAAAGCTCGGCCAACTTTGTAGAAGAACAGCAGACAGGCGTTTTTCCGAAAACACTGCGTAATATGTGGGCATTGGTAAGTTTCTTTAATCCGGTAATTGCCATTCTTCTTATAAGTGTTATCCCGCTGGCACAGGTGGGAGAAAACAAAGAATCGCTTCTGGCTCACTTAGGAGAAACTACAGGTGGTTCATGGCTGGCCTGGCTTATTTCTATAGACGCTGTTCTGGTTTTATGCGGAGCCGTGTTAACCTCATTTGTAGGTGTTTCGGGATTACTAAACCGTATGACCCTGGACAGGATTCTGCCCAACTATTTTCTAAAAGCCAATAAGAGAGGTTCTCATTACCGAATCATAATCAGTTTTCTAATTCTTTGTTTATCTGTTCTTTTTGCTACAAACGGCCATCTGGAATCTTTGGCCGGAGTATATACTTTTTCATTTCTCGCGGTAATGGCTTTATTCGGGATAGGAAACTTACTTCTTAAATTCAAAAGACGAAAACTGCCAAGACCGGAACGAGCCCATGGTTTGGCCGTGGTTATTGCTGTTTCGTTTATCATTGCTGCTTTTGTTGGCAATATGAAATTAAATATCAATGCCTTTTTTACCTTTTTACAATATATGGTTCCGGCACTTATCTTTATCGGAATCATGCTGAATCGGGTTATACTTATAAAAGTACTGATAGAAATTTTAGAATATTTCTACCAGCCGCTTCGCAAAATGGTAATTCTAAGCAACCGCTATCTCCAGAATTTAAGTACTGAAATTAACTCACAGGAGTTTGTTTTCTTTACTAAAGGAGACAATATTGCAATTTTAAATAAAGTACTGCAGTACGTAGAAGGTAATGAAACTACCAAAAAACTGAAAATTGTATACATTAAAAAAGACGAAAAAACCAATGAAGCTCTAGTAAAAGATCTTGAAGTTTTAGATCGTGCTTATGATAATATCGACATTGAATACCTGGAAATTCAGGGCGTTTTTGGACCGCAGATAATTGACGAATTGTCAAAAAAATGGAAAATCCCTAAAAACTTTATGTTTATAGGCTCTCCGGGAGATAAATTTTCTTATCGTGTTTCCGATCTTGGCGGAGTCCGTCTGATTATGTAATTTTTACAGCGAAAAAATCTGAATTTTATAAAAATAAACCCGGCAGATTTTTAAACTGTCGGGTTTAGTATTTTTCGTTATTTAAATAAAAACTAAGATTTAAACCAGCCTTCTACCAATTCATCTTCAAAAGAACCGGCATTTTTATGGATAAACTCGTTAGTATTTTTATTGTATGAGTAGTCTAAAGCCCATTCTGTGTGATTTTTAGCCAGCTCTTTTATACTGTCGCAAACAAAAGCAATTTCTTCATCTGTTGTCGTTGGATGAATAGACATTCTGATCCATCCCGGTTTTTTAATCAGATCCCCTATTGTGATTTCGTTTACCAGTTTGTTAGAAGTTTCCTGATCTACATGCAGTAAATAATGCCCGTAAGTTCCGGCACAGCTGCATCCGCCTCTGGTCTGGATTCCAAATCGGTCATTCAGTAATTTAACTCCTAAATTAAAATGAAGATCTTCAATAAAAAAAGAAACAACTCCCAGACGGTTTTTATGCTGCCCGGCCAGAATTTTAATATTTTCAACAGGTTCTAATTCATTAAAAACAAAATCAACGATCTCATGTTCACGCTGTAAAATGTTTTCAATTCCCATTTCTTCTTTAAGCTCAATGGCCAGAGCGGTTTTTATAACCTGAAGAAATCCCGGAGTTCCCCCATCTTCGCGGTCTTCGATATTATCTATATATTTATGTTCTCCCCAGGGATTTGTCCAGCTTACGGTTCCCCCGCCCGGACAATCCGGAATCATATTGTTGTATAATTTTTTATTGAAAATTAAAACTCCAGAAGTTCCGGGTCCGCCAAGAAATTTATGCGGAGAAAAGAAAATAGCGTCCAGATACGCTTCCGGATCAGCCGGATGCATATCAATTTCTACGTAAGGTCCTGAACAGGCAAAATCCACAAAACACACACCATTATACTGGTGCATTAATTTGGCCGCTTCGTGAAAAGGCGTTTTTAAACCTGTAACATTCGAGCATGAAGTTATCGACGCAATTTTAATCGTCCGGTCACTGTATTTTTGCAGCAGCAGCTCTAAATTATCCAGACAGAAAAGCCCTTTTTCGCAGGATGGAATAATTTCAACATCAGCAATAGTTTCCAGCCAGGAAGTCTGATTAGAATGATGCTCCATATGTGAAATAAAAACAATCGGTTTTTTCTCGGCCGGAACAGTGGTAAAATCTTTTAAATTTTCAGGAATTTTCAAACCCAAAATACGCTGAAATTTATTGATAACGCCCGTCATTCCGGTACCGTCTGTAATCAGAACATCATCTTCACTTGCATTCGTATGACGCTTAATAATATGTCTGGCATGATGATAGGCTTTTGTCATGGCAGTACCTGACACTGTCGTTTCAGTATGTGTATTGGCTACAAAAGGCCCAAACTGGTTTAGTAGTTTCTCTTCAATAGGCCTGTAAAGTCTTCCGCTGGCAGTCCAGTCTGTATAAACAATACTTTTTTTGCCAAAAGGTGACATAAATTCCTGATCTATGCCAACGATATGCTGTCTAAAATCCTGAAAATAAGTTTCAAGACTGATGGTACTATTTTTGGTATTCATTAGTTGTGCCTGTATTTGACTGCAAATATATTGTTTTTTTATAAAATTGAGAATTTATCAATAATAAACTTCAAATGTTGAATATATTTATATTAAAGGAGTATTTTTTAGATAAATTATCACAATATTCTATCGGATTAATAGGGCATGTAAACTTAAACAATCACATTTATGGGAAATTTAGCAACAGCCACTTTTGGTGGTGGATGTTTTTGGTGTATTGAAGCTGTTATCCAGCGTTTAAAAGGAATAGAAACCCTAAAATCCGGTTATTCAGACGGATCTATTAAAAATCCTGCATACCGTGAAGTTTGTACGGGACGAACCGGTCATGCAGAAGTAATACAAGTAACTTTTGATCCTGACATTATTTCATATCACGATCTGATCACTATATTCATGACCAGTCATGATCCTACAACATTGAATCGTCAGGGCGGAGACAGCGGAACACAATATCGTTCTATTATTCTGTATCATGATGAAGCGCAGAAAGAAGCCGCTGAAAAGGTTTTCGAAGAAGTACAGCCTGTTTACCCAGATCCCATTGTTACGCAGTTAAAACCTTTTGAAGTATTTTATGAAGCTGAAGAGTATCACCAGGATTATTACAATAACAATCAGGAAGCCGGTTACTGTCAGGTCGTAATTGATCCGAAAGTTCAGAAGCTGAAAAAAATGTATGCTGACAGATTAATTGACTAAAAAAAGAAGAAGGGACAAATTCAGATGAAGAATTTAAAAATAAACAATCGATTTACAGCCGAACTGCCAGCTGATCCCGATGAAACCAATCAGGTTCGTATGGTAAAGAACACTGCCTTTTCATATGTAAATCCCACAAAGCCATCGAATCCGCAATTGATTCACGCTTCTGAAGAAACAGCAGAATTGGTAGGTATTTCAAAAGACGAAATTCAGTCTGAAGAATTTTTGAATGTTTTTTCAGGAAAAGAAATTCTACCGGAAACACGACCATATGCAATGTGTTATGCGGGGCATCAGTTTGGAAACTGGGCCGGACAGCTGGGTGACGGACGTGCTATTAACTTAACAGAGGTAGAACACAATAATACGTTTTTTACCCTTCAGTTAAAAGGTGCCGGACTAACTCCTTATTCCAGAACTGCTGACGGTCTGGCTGTTCTCCGTTCCTCTATAAGGGAATATTTATGCGCCGAAGCGATGTTTCATTTAGGGGTTCCTACTACCCGCTCTCTTTCCCTGGTTCTTTCGGGCGATCAGGTTTTACGTGATATTTTATATAACGGAAACCCAGCATACGAAAAAGGAGCTGTTGTATGCAGGGTCGCGCCTTCCTTTATTCGTTTTGGAAGTTTTGAAATGCTGACGGCCAGAAACGAACTTAAAAATTTAAAACAATTTGTTGATTATACCATAAAACATTATTTCCCTGAAATTAAAGGTGAACCTAAAGAACAGTACATTCAGTTCTTTAAACAAACGGCCGACACTACACGTGAAATGGTTCTGCACTGGCAGCGGGTGGGTTTTGTACATGGTGTTATGAATACGGATAATATGTCGATTCACGGAATCACAATTGATTACGGTCCTTATGGCTGGCTGGAAAATTACGATCCTAACTGGACGCCCAATACAACCGACCGCCAGTACCGAAGATACCGTTTTGGCAATCAGCCGCAGATTGCCCATTGGAATTTGTACCAGCTGGCTAATGCGATTTATCCTTTAATTAATGAAGCAGAGCCCCTGGAAAAAATCTTAGAATCATTTATGGATGATTTTATTTTGGATTATAAAGAGATGCTTTTAAATAAGTTAGGGTTGTTTATTTCAACTTCTGCTCAACTTGATAATGATCTAACTGATGAACTGGAAGCCGTTTTACAATTAACAGAAACGGATATGACGATCTTTTTCAGAAATTTAAGTCTCGTTAAAAAAACGGATGCAATCGAAAAAGCCATTGAAAAAATTCAATATGCATTTTATAACATTGAAGAAGTTTCGGGAGATATACTAGAAGCCTGGAAAAAATGGTTTTCGATCTATCTTAAAAGATTGAATGAAGAAACAGCATCAGACGAAGAACGCTCAGAAAAAATGAATAGTATAAACCCTAAATACGTACTTCGAAATTATATGGCCCAACTGGCTATCGACGAAGCGGATAAAGGTAATTACTTGCTTATAAATGAGTTTTACACGCTTTTGCAGAAACCATATGAAGAACAGCCGGAATATGAAAAATGGTTTGCTAAACGTCCGGACTGGGCCAGATCTAAAGTGGGCTGTTCGATGCTTTCCTGCAGTTCTTAAGTTTTTTTTCAGCCGCGAATTCACGAATTTTTATTTTTTGTCTAATGATATATGGTTAGTGTAATTTACACTAAAAATCAATTTCTAAAAAATACTAATTCGTGAATTCGTGGCTGAAAAATTATTTCGCTGAAATATGATGCATAATCATACTGGCATGAATTCTGGAATTCTCAATAAACCATTTATGGGTCTGCATTCCCCCACACACAACACCAGCAAGGAACAAGCCTTCTACATTCGTTTCCATAGTTTCGGGATTATAAACCGGAATTTTAAGTTCGTCGTTCGAAAGCTGTATTCCAATTTTTTCCAGAAAATGCAGATCCGGTTTATAACCGGTTAAAGCCAGTACGAAATCATTTTCAATTGTAACTTTTCCGTCCGGCGTTTCGATTTCAACTTCATTGTCGCGAATTTCAACAATATTAGACTGGAAAAATGCTTTGATACTTCCCTCTGCAATTCGGTTTTCAATATCCGGTTTCACCCAGTATTTCACTCTGCTGTTAATTTCGTTTTTACGGATCACCATGGTTACCTCTGCTCCTTTTCTCCAGCATTCGAGAGCAGCATCTACAGAAGAGTTATTAGCTCCCACTACCAAAACTTTTCTAAAAGCATATTCATGTGCTTCTTTATAGTAATGACGAACCTTAGGCAGTTCTTCACCTTTTACCTCCATCTGAATCGGGATATCATAAAAGCCAGTCGCGATAATCACGTTATCAGCTTCGTACTTATTTTTATCAGTTGTGATCTCAAAAACAGCATCCGAATTTTTATGGATTTCATTTACCTTTTCAAATAAGTTGATATTGAAGTTAAAATAGCGGTGAATATTTCGATAGTATTCCAAAGCTTCCTGACGACCTGGTTTGGGGGCTAAACAATTAAACGGAATATCGCCAATTTCAAGTCTTTCTGCCGTAGAGAAGAAAGTCATATACAAGGGATAATTAAAAATACTGTTTACAAGAGCGCCTTTCTCCAGAATCAGATAACTTAAATTTTTCTTCTGGGCTTCGATAGCGCAGGCAAGACCTATTGGGCCTCCTCCTGCTATAATTAGGTCATAACGGTTATTCATATTAGTAGTTTCCCCAGTTTTTAAAAGGGTTTTTACTTAAAAAAGCATTATAATATCTTTCATCATTAGTTACTTCCTCTCCCAGCCAGTCCGGTTTTTCAAAACTTTCGTTTTCCGACTGTAATTCAATTTCGGCCATTATTAATCCTTCATTTTCTCCGTAAAATTCATCGACTTCAATAATATGGTTTCCTGATTTTACTTCGTAACGTGTTTTTTCAATTTTTCCTTTTTCGCATAATTTGAGGAGCTCTTCGGCTTCATCAACGGGAATTTGGTTTTCCCATTCAAAACGGGTCATTCCGCCCTGCTGTCCAATTCCCTTTATGGTTAAAAAAGCTTTTTCTCCTTTAATTCTCACGCGGACAGTTCTTTCGGGAACAGAACTTAAATATCCCTGTGCTATGGTATTTTCTGCAAATGCCTGTTCTTTAAAATCACCTGATTTTACAAGAAACTTTCTTTCTATTTCGAGCATTTTGTATCTGAATTTATTTTATGGCAAGTTACTCATTTTAATCCACTACTGAAATTGGATTTACGTAAATCTGATTCCGCTCTTTCATTTCAAAATTCCGTTTCATTAGTCTAAGATGAAGCCATTTTCTATTGATTATTAATGTATTAGCATTTATATTTTTGGTAAATTTGATAGAATCTAAACTCCGTACGTATGTCTAAAAAAGCACTTTATCCGGCAGGTATAGTTCTCACAATCATATTGGGTACTCTTTTATATGTGAAATACTGCTGTAATTGTTGTGAGAATTCACCACAAGACGATACTCAAAAGGCTTCTCAGGTGGTGGTTAAGAACGATAATTCGATTCCTTTTTTACTGAAGGGATCCGGATTTGAATATAAAACGAATGATAACTTTAGGTTTTTAAAAAATAACGCTGCTATTCTTGAGCCTGTTAGTGATTCTGTTACAGCAGGTATAGAAAACCTTAAAGTTTTTCTCGGATCGAATCCGGGACAAAAAATTACCATTACAGGTTATGGCTTATCAGATGAAAAAAATACTACTCAATTTGAAAATCTGGGACTTGCCAGAGCCAATGCAGTTAAAAATTATTTTATTTCAAAAGGCCTTTCCGCTTCGCAGCTGAATAGCAGAGGAGAAATTTTAAACAGCTGGAAATCAAACAACGATACACTTATAGGTCCGGTGGAATATCAATTTGAAAAAACTTCGAATACAGGAATTACAAAAAACAGTGAATGGGGAGATTTAAAGGAAAAAATTAATACTGACCCGTTAATTCTTCATTTTAGTACGAATCAGACAAGTTTACAATTAAACAGTGAAGAGGAACAAAAGATATCTGATATACTGAAGTACTTACAAAATGAAAAAAATGCTTCAGTGCTGGTAACAGGACACAGTGATAATACCGGGAATCGGGAGCTTAATATTGCTTTAAGCCAAAAACGGGCAGAATTTTCAGGTAATTATTTAATCAAAAAAGGAGTTCAGGCTTCCCGAATCGCAACAGAAGCAAAAGGCCCTGACGAACCCATTGAAGACAATACAACATCTAAAGGCAGAGCGGCTAACAGACGAACTGTAATTACAATCAAATAAAAAGATACGATTATGAATTTACCATGTATTTTAATACCCATTGTAACAGGTATAATCTGTGGAATATTAGGTTATTTACTTGGAAAACTAAACTCTAAAGAAGATAATTCGCTTTCAGCTGTTTTACAGGCCGATCTGGATGCGTGTAAAGCCAATGCGAAAAGCCTGCAGACCAAAATAGCGTCTTTAGAAGCTGATTTAAATGCGCAGGTAAAACCGGCCGCACCAGCTCCAAAAGCTTTTACTGCTGAAATTCCAAAAGTAGTTTTTGATGCCGGGCTTGCGGAAACTGTTTTAGGCAAAAAAATAACTGAAAACGATTTAAAAATTGTAGAAGGAATTGGTCCTAAAATCGAAGCTTTATTCAAAGCGGCTGGTATCGCAACCTGGTATGATCTTTCGCAGGCATCCACAGAAAAACTACAGTCTGTCCTGGAAGCCGGAGGGGAAAATTTCGCTATGCACAATCCTAGTACCTGGGCAAGACAGGCACTTCTTGCGTATCAGGGAAAATGGCAGGATTTAAAAGAGTGGCAGGATAGCTTACTGGGCGGAAAAGAGTAATGTAAGGTATATAAACAAGCAGAGTGACAAAAGATCAAAGATTTGCTGCTTTGCTTGTTTTGTTATAAAAAATTAGAGTTCCAGCTTTCTGTGGTATCGTACCATAACTTTCCCTGTTTTACTTTTAGAGGGCAATCAATATTATTGGTGTAAAGCGCTCCTGTGCCCAGACCCTGAGGCATTTTTGAATTTAAGGTAAAAGTCCACTGAGCAATGGCGTTTAAACCAATATTACTTTCAAGTGCAGAAGTAATCCACCAGCCGATATTGTATTTTTCTGCCAGTGTAATCCATTCCTGTGTTCCTTTAAAACCACCAATAAAACTTGGTTTTAAAATAATGTACTGCGGCTGGATTTCCAGAAGTAATTTTTCTTTTTCTTCAAATGAAAAAACACCTATTAATTCTTCATCGAGAGCAATGGAAAAAGGCGCTGCTTTACACAAATGTGCCATAGCGGCATGATTACCTTTTTTAATAGGCTGCTCAATACTATGAAGCTGAAAATTATTAAGCTGACTTAGTTTATGTAAAGCTTCTGTTTCAGTAAAAGCGCCATTAGCATCTACACGAATTTCAATTTCTTCTTCGGAAAAATGACTGCGGATAAAAGCCAGTAATTCCAGTTCTTTTTGAAAATCAATAGCTCCAATCTTTAATTTAATACAGCTGAAACCGTCGGCCAGTTTTTCTTCTATCTGCTGTTTCATATAACCGGGATCTCCCATCCAGACCAAACCATTTATTTCTATAGATCGGGTATGTGTAGTAAAATCAGATGGAAAAAGTAAATAAGGATTTTCGCTTTTTAAGGATAAAAATGCCATTTCGATCCCAAACTGAATAGAAGGGAATTCTATTAAAGCTTCCCAAAGTGCCGCTTCACCTAAATAAATGTTTTCGCAGGCCCATCTCAATTTTTCCTCGTAATCCTCACGGTCGTCTGCGCTTAGACCACGCAAAATTCCACACTCTCCTATTCCTTTATTACCATTTTCTTCAAGAATGATAAACCAGGTTTCTTTTTGGGTCATAATACCTCTTGACGTCCCTGACGGACGCTTAAATTCAAGCATGTATTGATGGTAAGTCGCTTTCAGCATTTTATTTATTTTAAACCCTGTAAGGTATTTAAGAAAATTAAGCCTGCACTCTTTAATTATACAGTTTTAAGATTTTTTCGAAATCTTTTGAAGGAAGACCTGCTTTTTCGAAAAGAATAAAATCAGTTTTCGTTTTGTCCTGCCAGCTGACACTGTCGGTTACATTCTGATCTTTGTATTTTTTATAAATTGCTTTAGCTTCACTATAATTATTATTTACTAAATATACATGAGCCAGATTGAGTTTTACCAATAACTCTGTATCATCAAGCTTTTCTCCTTCCTGCAGGAACTTCAGCGCTTTTGCATATTGTTTGGTCAGGATATAACAATAACCTATAGAACTGTAATCAATCGCAGAGGCTTTTCCGTCTCTAATAATTGTATTTAGTTTAGGAATCGCTTCGTTGTATTTTTGCTGTTTGATCAGTGCGGCAGCCTGTTTTCTTAAATCATTATAGATGTTTTTAGAAATGTCGGCATCTTTATAACAGAGATTTCCAAAATCTTTATATACTTTGCTTTTTTCAACGGCGAGCAGCTTCTGAAATTCTGAATAACGGTATTTACTTATTATTTTATCCAGAATACAAACACAAAAATCATCAGAATTAGCCATTTTTTGAGCCATTGTTGATGTTTTACACAAACTGATAATTTCGTTTTTATTCTCCTGATTCCAGCCTCTGTTTAATTTGGTGTCGACCCAAGGCACTACTTCCAGAACAATTTTCTGATTTAAAAGCCAGTTTTTACTATGAAAACCAAACCAGACATTGCTGATATTCTGTCCGAGGCAGGAAGATTTGTCAAGAGATAATCTTTTAGCATCTTTACTTAAAGGTTCGTTTTGAGCATAACAAGCTTTATCTGTTTTTCCGTCTTCTACATACTTTTTTGCATTTTCATTAGAAGTAAAAAGACTGTAAGTACAGGTATCATCACCTGAAATTTTAGACATTAAGAAAACAGCTCCGGCAGATCCCTGACTGATTCCGCTGGGATCAGGAATGGCTTTTAACAAAGAAACCAGACTGTTGGCCATTTGCTGGTTTTCGTCTAAAAGGGTAATTCTGTAAATGATTTCGGTAGTCCCAACAGGAAGATCTTCTGTTTTCAGAACAATACGGTCACGGGCAGAAACAATAATTTCCTTTGTTGTAGCACGTTCTTTGTCCCAATAACCGTCTTTTTGAGCAAAAGCGCTATAAACCGAAGTGAGTAAAAGAAATAGAAATATTCTTTTGGAGTTCATATTTGAGTCGGATTTTTTAAAAACTCTTTATGTTTTTGAAGCAGATTTATGATTCTACTGATTTTGTGTGCTGAACCTATTTATAAAACGATATTCTTTTGCGCCAGTTTCAGCCAGCGCAAAAGAGATAACGTAATGCGGATCAGCTGCTTATAATTCTATAGATTCTCCTATTTCTATAAGCATTAAATCTTTTCCTTTATCAAAGAATTTACGAATAGATTCTTCATGGTTGATTTCTATATAACCAAAGGTATCAAAGTGATAGCCCAAAATTTTGTCACATTCTATAAAATCAGAAGCAATAATGGCATCTTCTACATCCATTGTAAAATTATCACCAATTGGCAGGATAGCCAGATCCAGTTTAGTTCGTAACGGAATCAGTTTCATGTCCATTGTAAGTGCAGTATCTCCGGCGATGTAAATATTTTTGTGTTCGCCTTCTATCACAAATCCACCAGGATTACCTCCGTAAGTGCCATCAGGAAAAGAACTCGAATGAATAGCATTTACATATTTTACTTTCCCGAAATCAAATTTCCAGTTTCCACCATGATTCATCGGGTGCGCATTAAAACCTTTTTTAGCATAATAACTGGCAATTTCTGCATTTGAAACAATAACAGCATTGGTATTGGACGCAATAGTTTCAACATCCAGAACGTGATCTGTATGAGCGTGGGTAAGCAGAATATAATCTGCTTTTAATGTATTCACGTCAATAGCGGCCGCTTTGGGATTTCCGGAAATAAAAGGGTCCACAATAATATGTTTTCCTCCAACTTCAATTGCTAAAGAAGCATGTCCGTAGTATGTTATTTTCATTTTTTTATTTTTTAAAGTTTAACATGTTATCTTCCGCCTAAGAAAAGATTGACAATTACATCAGCAATCAATGAAAGCATACAGGCGGTTAAAAGTAAAGAAAGCAAAAAGGTACTTAATGCCAGTTTCTTTAATTCAGGATCTAACAGTTTGGGATTTTGGTTTTTATAAACGGTAATTAAATGTTTGGTTAAAGGAATATAGGCCAGTAAAAACAAATACTGATCCGGGCGGTAATCACTTAAAACAGCAAAAAGAATCACCAGTACCATTGCGGTAACAATCAGGAAATAATGGTATCCTTTTGCTTTTGCTCCGCCCATTTGAACGACAATAGTATTTTTTCCTGATTTTTTATCCGATTCCTCGTCACGCATATTGTTCAGGTTTAGTACGCCCACACTTAAAAGTCCTATGGAAACAGCCGGAAAAATCAATAACGGATCAATCTCTTTTGAGTATAAAAAATTAACTCCTAAAGTACTTACCAAACCAAAGAAAATAAAAACAAAAAGATCTCCAAATCCTTTGTACCCATAAGCTGAATTTCCTACCGTATAACGAATAGCGGATACAATAGCAGCAATTCCAAGTAAAAGGAAAAAGACAGAATATCCGAAATTATCCTGACCAAAAGCAAAATAAATCAGAATAATGGCTGATAATAATGTCAGAACCGAAGTGATTATAATGGCCTTTTTCATGGCCTGCGGCGTGATAATTCCACTTTGAATAGCACGCTGCGGTCCAACCCTGTCAGCGTTATCAGTTCCTTTTACCCCGTCTCCGTAATCATTGGCAAAATTGGATAAAACCTGTAGTCCAAGGGTCGTTAAAAGCGCAAAACCAAAGATCTTCCAGCTGAATACTTCTGTTGGCGTATTGATAGTGTCTGTAGAATTGGTAAGGGCATAAATACTTCCTACAATAATTCCGGAAACTGATAAAGGCAGAGTGCGCAGTCTTGCGGCTTCAATCCAATGTTTCATATTATAATTTTAGATTTTAGAATGCAGATTTTAGATTTATAGTATTCCGATTAAAAATGATAGATCAAAAGATCTAAAATCAGAAATCTAAATTAATTAAGGGATCCACTTATTTTCACCGAAGTTTGGTTTTCTTTTTTCTAAAAAGGCATTTCTTCCTTCTTTAGCTTCTTCTGTCATATATGCCAAACGGGTAGCTTCTCCGGCAAAAACCTGCTGTCCCACCATGCCATCATCTGTTAAATTCATAGCAAATTTCAGCATTTTGATTGAGGTTGGGGATTTTTGAAGAATTTCCTGTGCCCATTCATAAGCAGTAGCTTCAAGTTCATCATGAGGAATCACTGCGTTTACCATCCCCATTTCAAAAGCTTCCTGAGCAGAATAGTTTCTTCCTAAAAAGAAAATTTCGCGGGCCTTTTTTTGTCCTACCATTTTTGCCAGATATGCGGATCCGTAACCACCATCAAAGCTGGTAACATCGGCATCTGTTTGTTTAAAAATAGCATGTTCTTTACTAGCCAGGGTCATATCGCATACTACGTGTAAGCTGTGTCCTCCGCCTACTGCCCAGCCCGGAACTACGGCAATTACTACTTTGGGCATGAAACGAATTAATCGCTGTACTTCCAGAATATTCAATCGGTGCTGACCGTCATCGCCTACGTATCCCTGATGTCCGCGGGCATTCTGATCGCCCCCGCTGCAAAAAGAATACACACCGTCTTTGGTAGATGGTCCTTCGGCGGAAAGCAGTACTACACCTATTGAAGTATCTTCCTGTGCATCATAAAAAGCCTGGTATAATTCTGAGGTCGTTTTAGGTCGAAAAGCATTTCTAACGTTGGGTCTGTTAAAGGCAATTCTGGCAACCCCGTTGCATTTTTTATAGGTTATATCTTCAAATTCTCTGGCTGTAATCCAATCCATTTCTGTTTGTTTTGTTTAAAATAATTATAGTGTAAAAATAAATCATTTTTTACATTTTCAGCTATCGATTTTAGTTTAAGTGGGGAGGAATCTTTGTTTCAATGTTAACAATTGGCAGCTTTGTACAAAAAATAACACTTTTTAACATTACTTTTGAAAAATAATAAGTAATTTTACACCCTAGAAATCAATGAGATACAAAGTATTTTATTGATATAAGATTGATTTTCTTTCACTGATTTATTAACCTAAAAAATGATTTTTTTGAGAAAACTTAAAAAATTTGTCGCTCATTTTTTTACGGTTTTAAATAGTAAACCTGTTAATGGGCAAATGATTTACTCGTTTGTCAAAATTTCAAAAAAGAGATAGTAACACCTAAGGTTAAACGCTAGAATTGTTTTGTAATTAGTATCAGATTGATTACGAAAAAGAAAAATGCTAACTAAAACTTTCTAAAAGTTATTTTATTAAACCAAATGGATTAGCCGTGAAATTATTTTTTTTGGCTTTGAGACCAACGAATTAATCATTTAAAAGACATACCATTGAGAAAGTAGTTTCTAAAATTCGTAAGGCTATTACTTTCGAGATGAATTCGAATTTATTTTATTTCTGTTTTTTTTTAATTACAATTTTTTTTAAAACTAGAATAAAAAGGGAGAGGCTGCTTGTAATGAGCAGCCTTTCTTGTTACGATATTCCAAACTCCAAACTCCAAATTTCAAATTTCAAATTTCAAATTCTAAAAACAGAATTGGAGCTGGGTTTAATATCAAAAAAAATCCAAATCCCAATGCATAGTGAGTAGATTGGAATCTGGATTTTAAAAAATTTAGAATTTAGAACTTTTAGTTTTCTTTCACTAAATAAATTCCATCATCTTTTATTTCGATGAGTTTTTCTTTATACAAAGCACCTATTGCTTTTTTAAACGTTTTTTTACTCATTTTTAAAACCGTTTTGATGTCTTCCGGATGCGAATTGTCATTTAGTCTTAAAAAACCTCTGTTAGCTCTTAATTCACCCAGAATTTTCTCTGCATTTGGTTCAATACTCTGATATCCCTGAATTTGCAAAGCAACATCTATCTTGTTGTCGGGACGAATGTTTTTAATATAACCGCGCATTCTGTCGCCTGTTCTTATAGCATCATCATAGACTTCATCTTTATATAAAAGTCCTTTATGTTTTTCGTTAATAATCACATTGACTCCGAGATCGGTAATATGTGAAACAATCAAATCGACTTCTTCCCCTTTTTCTACGGTAAGCTGATCATTGTTTAAAAACTGATTGGTTTTACTGGAAGCCACCAGTCGGTTGGTTCTTTTATCCAAATAAAGATAAACCAGATATCGTTTACCTTTTTCCATCGGGCGGGCCTGTTCTTTAAACGGAACCAAAATGTCCTTTTCCATTCCCCAGTCCATAAAAGCACCAACCTGATTGATGTAATTTACTCTTAAAAGTGCAAATTCATTCAGAAATATATAAGGTTCCAGTGTCGTGGCAACCGGACGCTGTTCGTGATCTAGATAAACAAAAACGACAAGTTCTTCGCCTATTTCAAATTCACTGGGAACGTATTTATTAGGCAGTAAAACATCGTAATTTCCTTCCGGGTCAATTTCAGGATTTCCTAAAAATAAACCCACTTTGGTATCACGTAATATAGTAAGTGTATTGTATTTTCCTATTTCAAGCATTTCTATTAAAATTCTAAGCCGATTAACCAGCTGAGTTTATGAAGTGCAAATGTACGAACTTTGAAACTGGTAAAACGAAAAATGTTTTTATAAAAAAAGTGCCGCTGCGGGCACTTTTTCTTTTAGTTCAATTCTTTAAAATATTGTTTGAGTATCACATCATTTTCTGCTGTTGGTGTAAATACTTCGAGTATGCCGGGAGCGTTATCTGCTTTATACAATTGATCCAGACCGTTATTTAATGAATCTAAGTCTTCGGCTTTGTAATAATTACAACCGTACATTTTAGCCAGGTGCTCAGCGGTAAGCTGATGTGAAGTTTCAAAATAAGTATTGAAAACCGGTTTTTCCTGATGACCCGGCAGAATCCTGAAAATTCCCCCTCCTCCATTATTAATGACTATAATTTTGAAATTTTTGGGAATATAAGAATTCCATAAAGCATTACTGTCGTATAAAAAACTAATATCGCCTGTTATAAAGACATTTTGTTTGGTATTAGCAGCGGCAGCTCCAATAGCTGTAGAAGTACTGCCGTCTATTCCACTGGTTCCTCTGTTACAGAAAACTTCAATTGATGGGTCTATTTCAATTAACTGGGCATATCGAATAGCAGAACTGTTGCTGATCTGCAACTGACTGTTTTTAGGAAGTGTCTTGATAATTTTTTCAAAAACCTTAAAATCAGAGAACGGAATCTTTTTTAGATATTCCTGTTTTCTGCTGTTTCTTAAGTTGTATACTTTTTCGATTTTTGAAGAATACTGACTTGGTGTAAATATTGTTTCAGGCAGTAGTTCTTTAAAAAAATCATTGGGTTCCATTTCAAAATGCTTGGTTAAAGCATCAAATGTATTGTAGGCACGTAAAGTATCTATATGCCAGTGATGTACCGGTTTGTACTTTCTTAAAAAAGCTTTGATACGTTTTGAAACAATCATGCCGCCAAAAGTAATTAAAACCTGAGGCTCTAAGTCTTTAAAATCAGCATCATCAAAAGGAGTAATTAAAGTATCGATACTGGTAACGAAACTTTGATTATGCAAATTTGAAGTTGTTTCTGTTAATACGACTACAGATGGATCATTAGCGAAATTAGTCAGGATTTCTTCGTCAACAGAATTAGATTCGTTTATTCCGCCAATCAGGATTAATTTTCGTTTGGATGAATTCCAGATGGAGACGATTTCTTCCCTGTTTTCTATCGTTTTAACTGTGTCTTTTTCTTTAACTGCAGTAATGACAGGCTTCACAGAAAGCTCTGAAACAGTTTCATATAAAGGCTCTTCAAAAGGGGCATTAATATGAACAGGTCCTCTTTGAAGAATGGCCGTTTCAATAGCTTTGTTGATCTTTAAATCGTTCTCAGCCGAGGCTTCCTCGGTCAGGTTGGCGTTAAAAACCGAATGGTTTAAAAACACATTTTCCTGACGGATCGTCTGTCCGTCTCCAATATCAATTTTACTCTGCGGACGATCAGCCGAAATCACAATTAGAGGAATCTGACTGTAGAAGGCTTCAGCCAAAGCGGGATAATAATTTAATAATGCTGAACCAGAAGTGCATACAACGGCAGTTGGCACTTTTGTCTGCTGCGCTATTCCAAGTGCAAAGAAAGCGGCACAGCGTTCATCGGCAATACTGTAACAGTTAAAATTTGGATTTTGTGCAAAACCAATTGTTAAAGGGGCATTTCTTGAGCCCGGAGAAATAATAATGTTGTGAATTCCTTTTGCCGCACAAATTTCGATGATGCTTTGTGCAAGGGGTATTTTGGGGTAAATCATTCTAACTGGTGTATAATTTTTAAGGAAATCTATAACCCTGAATTTTCCTTTTGTGAATACAAAGTTACAAACTTAACGCTTCATTTAACTTATATATTAGGAAGATATTAAGACTGTTTTTAGAAAAAGGGGATATATTTGTAAAACAGAATTTTCTTTATTTTAAATACCTTGTTTTATGCGTTTCTTATCTTTTTTCTTTCTTTTTCTTTCGATACATGCCTTACAGTCTCAAAATCAGTTCGCTGTTGACGGAATATCCTATAAAACGGCTTTAGAAACTTCAGGAAAAGAAGGGAAACCGGTTTTTATAATGCTTTATGCCGACTGGTGCCCGCATTGCAATCAAATGAAAAAAGACGTTTTCAGCGATGCTAAGGTTATGGATTTTTTAAATACTCATTATATCTGTATCTGGAAGAATATTGAAAAAGAAGAAGGTATGGCACTTAAAAACAAGTTCAAAACCACTTCTCTTCCTGCTTTTGTATTTGTAGATTCGAATGAAACGGTATTATATGCTTTAAAAGGCGAAATGAAAAGCCAGGAATTTTTAGCAGAAGCAAATTACGCCTTAAATCCTAAATTTCAGCTTCCCTATCTGGAAAAAGAGTTCATGGCCGATCCCGGAAATGTGACTAAATTTTTCACCTATCTGAATACGCTTAAAAAAGGAAAAGACAGAACGGCCTTATCTGTACCCACCCATCTTTATCTGAACACCCAGTCAGATTCACAATTAGT
Organism: Flavobacterium sp. FG19; assembly: GCF_057809475.1. NCBI lineage: Bacteria > Pseudomonadati > Bacteroidota > Flavobacteriia > Flavobacteriales > Flavobacteriaceae > Flavobacterium > Flavobacterium sp. FG19. The sequence continues at coordinate 35,755 of NZ_JBMDKA010000023.1, forward strand.
AAGTGAAACCAACTGGCGCGTGATTGCCAACGGAGTCACTGATATTAATTCCCGTGAATTTCAGTATGTTTTACAGCACCAGAAAGAATTTGCCTCTGTAGCCTCACAGAATCGTGTAGACCGAAAAATTGAAAGTATCGTAAATGAACTGCTTCGTCCTCTGGTAGATAATCTGGACACTATAAATTACTATAAACAAAGAGAAATTGCCAAATCGATCCGATTACAAAAAACAGATTCAATCGTTTTTAAATTTGATTTATCGCTGGCTGAACGAACTGAAAAATGGGATTTTTACAAAAAAGTAACTTTAGAAGACACTGAAAAACTCGCCTGGAATGACGCCGCTTTCCTCAAGGATATTGGTCAGACCTACTTAAAACATATTAATGATACCGAAAGTTTAAAAAAATCTATAACCTGGGTCAGACATTCTTTAGAGTTAAATGATTCTTTTGATGGCAATTTATTGACCGCAAAACTTTATAATAAAATTAAAGACCGTAGAACAGCTTTAAAATATGCTAAAGACGCAAAAGCCATTGGTAAAGAAATGGGATGGAATACTCAGGATGTTGATGCCCTGCTCACCGAATTAAATTCTAAATAAAGTAAATTTTTGAGAGCGAATCCTGAATTAATTTCAGTGAAATTCGTTAATTCGCAGTGAAAAACAAATAAAATCATGAGCCTTCAACTGAGACCAGCTACTACAAACGATCTTGAAAAAATTCTTGAAATTGTAAATCATTCTATTCTTTACACTACAGCCAATTACAGCTATGATGTTCAGACACTTGAAGTGCAGACTAAATGGTTTGAAGACAAACAGGCTAAAAACCTTCCGGTTGTAGTTGCTGATTTAGACGGCGAAGTAGTTGGATTTGGGAGTTATGGACAATTTCGTGAAAAAATAGGTTATCAATATACAGTTGAACATTCTGTTTATGTAGTAGATCATGTTATAGGTAAGGGTATTGGTTCTAAATTGCTGACAGAATTAATTTGCCTGGCGAAGGAACAGGGTTATCATGTTATGATTGGTGCCATTGACGCCGACAATGCCGGAAGTATCGCTTTTCATGAAAAATTTGGATTTACAGCTACCGGAACCATACGTGAGGTTGGTTATAAGTTCGATCATTGGCTGGATTTGGTTTTTATGCAGCTCATATTAAAGTAATATTTTATTTACTGACCAGTCAAATTTTACCTGAAATTCGATAATACCATAAAATAACAAACCCGGCTAGTTTCTTCTTAGCCGGGTTTTATTTTATTATTCTAAGACTTGTTCTTAGCTTTTTATCCAGTTGATTACTTCTGGTTCTGTTACTAAAGTTCTTGGTTTAATTACTTTAACCAGTTCCCCTTTTTCGTTAATCAGGTATTTTTGAAAATTCCATTCCACTTCAGAATCCTGAAGTCCGTTTTTAGATTTTTGTGTCAGGAATTTGTATACCTCGCACATATCATCTCCTTTTACAGAAACTTTGTTCATCATAGGAAACGTTACACCATAATTCTGCTGGCAGAAAGTTTCAATTTCTTTTGCTGTTCCCGGTTCCTGTGAGGCAAAATTATTTGCCGGAAAACCAACAATTACAAAACCTTTGTCTTTGTATTCTTTGTAAATCGCTTCCAGGTCTTTGTACTGTGGTGTTAAACCGCATTTTGAAGCCGTATTGACAATCATAACTTTTTTGCCTTTTAGAGAGGCAAAATCAAAAGTGTCTCCCGACAGGTCTTCTACTTTAAACTGATAAATGGTTTCTTTTGCCATAATTTTATCTGATTTAGATAATTTGTTTTTGCTTGTCTGCGCCTGAATTGGTGCGCTTAGAAAAAAGACTGCACTGCAGGCTATAAAAAGTAATTTTCTCATTGTGTAATTTTTTATAAAATTAAATAAAATCTAATTCAGCAGTATCTTACTTAGTTCTTAATTATTAGTTAAATATAAAAATGAAGCCCGGCGTTAATCAGACGCCGGGCTTCCCCCCATACAAACAAATCAAACCATGAATTAATTGTTTCTTTTATATTTTTAAATTATAGTTGATGTCCCGGTTTTATTGAAAATTTTAAAATTTTAATCGCATTAATTCAATTTTATCAATGGCGTTTATGAATGGAAAATTTCTATTTGTTCAATAATGCGTAACTTTTAATTTAAATTTTATTATTTTCAGCTGGAAGTCCGGAGACATCAACTATCTGGTATTTTTATCTAGGCTTAAAAATTAAGTACTGTATCCGTCTTACTAACTGCTTTTCTAAAATCGCTTTCATTAAAACTTACCAGTGATAGAACAGTGGTAAGCCCCACAATTAGTATCTTCATTTTGGTAATTTTGTTTTTGAACATTCGTTTTTGAAATTTAAATTTTACTAATTCGGTTTTTCATTTTTCTTTTATAATGTTATATACGTAAAGGGGTTTGATTTGGATTTAAAAAAAGTAGAAAAAAAAATCTTTTTTTTACTTTTTTTTTGTGAAGCCCTTATTTTACTAAGGTTTTAGCTATTAAAAAAAAATAATATTTTTCATAAAAAAACAATTACCTTTATGATAGGTTACCTTTTTACGATCAATATATTTTTGTTTAAGCTTAAAAATCCCAATCTATGAGTCAAGAAGAATTATTAGTTTTAATTTACAAAAAAGACGAAAGAGCTTTTACCCACTTGTACGATATGTACTCCAAAAGTTTGTTTTCTGTCATAAATGTGCTAATCAAAAATCGTGAAGAAGCGGAAGATGTTTTACAGGAAGTATTTGTAAAAATCTGGAAAAACATCGATTCTTATAGCGAAAGTAAAGGCAGATTTTATACGTGGATCCTTAATATAGCAAGGAATACTTCTATTGACAAACTGCGATCTAAAAATTTTAATAACAGCCAAAAAAACCTTCCCTCAGAAAATTTCGTAAATCTGTTAGATGACAACACGAGATTAATTAATCGTATTGATACAATTGGAATTCAGGAATTCGTAAAAAAACTGAAACCTAAATGTATAGAGATTATTGACTTGTTGTTTTTTAAAGGATATACCCAGCAAGAAGCTTCAGAAGAATTGGCACTGCCACTGGGAACTATCAAAACACAAAACAGAAACTGTATTAACGATTTAAGAAATTATCTAAAAATATAATGGAAGCACAAGAATATATAGAATCAGGAATTCTGGAACTTTACGTTTATGGTTTATTAACGGAAAAAGAGAATCTGGAAATAGCCGAACTGGCTAAAAACAATACGGAAGTAGATCAGGAAATTATTGAAATTGAAAAAGCTATTATTGCTTTATCATCCAGTTTTGCCCCTTTCCACTCTGTTGAAAACTTTGAGAAAATCAAAGCCCGTCTGGAGCTTAAACATGGCAAAGTAGTCGATCTTAAACCGGCATCCAACTGGACACAGTATGTGGGCTGGGCAGCTGCTGTTTTATTATTGTTAGGTTTTGGTTATCAGACACTGGAATTAACCAAAACAAAGGAAGCCATTTCTACTGTTGGAGCCGAGAAAAATAAAATTCAGAGAGATTTTGCTTTTTTAGATCAACAGAACAAAGAAACTGAGAAGAATCTAACCATTGTGAGGGATATCAAAAATACTGGTGTCACACTGGGCGGCCAGGCTGTTTCTCCTACTTCGTTTGCAAAAGTGTACTGGAACCAGCAGACTAAAACGACTTATATTGATGCGGCTGGTTTACCGGCACCGCCAAAAGGAAAAGTATATCAGGTATGGTCTTTAAAACTAAGTCCCGTTCTTACACCGACCAGTATAGGTTTACTGGACAACTTTGAAGGAAATAAGCAAAAGATATTTGCTGTAAGCCAGACCGATTCGGCCGAAGCCTTTGGAATTACTTTAGAGCCTGCAGGAGGAAGTCCGACACCTACTATGGATCAGCTGTATACTTTAGGAAAAGTGTAAAAACGTTCTTAACCATAATTTCAAAACGCATATTAAAAACCTTAATATGCGTTTTTCTTTTTAACCTTTAAAAAATAATCCTGTAATGAACGGAACTTTACTTTTAAGAATAGCAACTGCTGTAATCCTGCTTACTCATTCGGTTTTTGGAATGTTTAATGGAGGTATTAATGATTTTGGAAATTTATATTTAAACCAAATCGGCTTTGCCCCTTTTGGTCTTTTTCTGGCATGGTCTGTTAAAATATCCCATGTTATCGCGGCTATACTCCTGCTGCTTAATAAATATGTAAAACCAGCCGGGTTTATCACTATTTTTATTTTAGTCATGGGTATCGTACTGGTGCATTATCAGGAAGGCTGGTTTGTGGTAGGCGGCGGCAGAAACGGTGTGGAGTATAATTTTCTGCTGATCTGTGTACTGCTGGCTATTATGTTTCCTAATGGCTTTAGAAATAGCTCAATGTAAATCATAAAGCAAAAAAAAAAATACCTAAAGTGTTCTTTACATGATTTTATATCGTAATATTGCAATATAAATATAAAACGATGGGAGCAACTAAATCAGATCATTTTACAGAAAGCCAGAATGAACTGGCTGTTCTGACTAAAGCTTTGGGCCATCCGGCACGAATTGCTATAATTGAGTATTTGCTAAAAGTAAACAGCTGTATCTGCGGTGATATTGTAAATGAACTGCCTCTTTCCCAGCCTACTATTTCCCAGCATTTGAAAGAGCTTAAAAGTGCCGGGCTTATAAAAGGCAGTATAGAAGGCAATAGCATTTGTTATTGTATAAACGAAAAAGGATTTGAAAAAATTAAAGGATTTCTCGAAGTGATATCATTTCATACAGAAAAACAAAAAAACAACTGTTGTTAATTTTAAATACGAAGACTATGAAAATATCAGAAATTAAAAAAATATTAAATACCGTGGAAACTGTAAATTTTCAGCTTCCCGACGGCAATTTTGTGCCGGAGCATTTTCATGTTACGGAAGTAGGATTCATAACAAAAACCTTTATTGACTGCGGTGGTACCGTGCGAAATGAAACCACTGCCAATTTTCAGCTTTGGGATGCTGACGATTATGAGCATCGCTTAAAACCAGGTAAACTGATTCATATAATTGAACTTTCAGAAAAAATATTGAATATTGGCGATTTTGAAATTGAAGTAGAATACCAGAACACTACTATCGGAAAATACGATCTGGCGTTTAACGGAAAAGATTTTCTTTTGCTAAACAAAACCACTGCCTGTCTTGCCAAAGACCAGTGTGGAATTCCGGCAGAGAAACCAAAGTTAAAATTAAAACAGCTAAGTCCGGATAATGGTAATTCCTGTACTCCGGGCGGCGGATGCTGTTAATTCAATTCTGCAATGCACAATTCAGATCTCTTATTTTCCGAAATTAAAAACACTCTTGCATCTTTTGATTTTAATGCAATAGACAATTCCCGTAAAGCTGCATTACAGCCTCTTATAGAATTTGTTCAGTACAAATACGATAATCAAGAACCTGTGAGATTAAATTTTATCTGTACACATAATTCCAGAAGAAGTCATTTATCCCAGATATGGGCACAAACCGCTGCTTTTTACTTTAAATTAGACAGAGTATATTGTTATTCCGGAGGAACAGAAGCAACCGCTTTGTTCTCAATGGTCATTGAAGTATTATTAAAATCAGGTTTTAAGATCTGTTTAATTTCTGAAGGTGTAAATCCGGTTTACAGTATAAAATATGCTATAAATGAACCGGCGGTTATTGGTTTTTCAAAATTATATGATGCTGATTTTAATCCCAAAACCGAATTCGCAGCCGTGATGACCTGTTCTAATGCTGATGATGGCTGTCCGTTTGTAAACGGAGCCGAAAAACGGATTTCAGTTACCTATAAAGATCCAAAAAAATACGATGGTTCTTTACTTCAGGAACAAAAATACCTGGAAAAAAGTTTAGAGATCGGCCTGGAAATGTTTTATATTTTCTCGATGATCAAAAAATAAATCTTCCTATTATAAAAAAAGGTTCAACAATTGTTGAACCTTTTTCATTCCTTATTTTTTCTTGCTTTTATAGTATTTACGGTATTTTGGATATGTTACCGCACCAATTAACGTTATTGTTCCCAGACAGTAATAGATCCAGTTTAAGGAATGAGCTTCTCCGGTAGCGTAAGAATGAAGTCCTACTAAGTGGAAATTCACCCCATAATACGTAAATAAAATGGAAACGAATGCATACATACTCATAAGGTTAAAGAACCATTTTCCTCTTAAAGCCGGAACAAAACGGGCATGAATCACAAAAGCATATATCATAATCGAAATTAGAGCCCAGGTTTCTTTCGGGTCCCATCCCCAGTAACGTCCCCAGCTTTCGTTTGCCCATTGTCCACCAAGGAAGTTTCCAATAGTCAGCATGATAAGACCAATCGTTAAAGTCATTTCGTTAATATACGTGATTTCTTTAATGTTCAGCTCCATTTTAGCTTTGTTCTTTTCCGTTGTAAAGAAAATCAATAGTAGTGAAACAAAACCTAAAATCATTCCTAACGCAGTCGGACCATAACTACCTACAATAACCGCCACGTGAATCATTAACCAATAAGAATTAAGTACAGGCTGTAAATTTGCAATTTCCGGATCAATCCAGTTCAGGTATGCCGCCATTAAAATCATGGAGGTAACAAAAGCAGATGAAGCTACTGTCAATTTTGATTTTCTGTCAAAAGCCAGTCCAAAGAACATCGTTGACCACGCTACATATACAATAGATTCGTAAGCATTACTCCATGGCGCATGTCCTGAAATATACCAGCGTGCAATTAATCCTAATGTATGAAGCACGAAGAATAATCCAATTATAATATGGAATCCGTTTATTGTAATACGAAGCCATCTTTTCTCAAAGAAAATATTAACAATAATAAAGATGAACATAAAACTTGCTGCCGTAATATACCAATACGATAATTTTTGAAAAACATCGTATTTGTTATAGGCAATCTCTGCATCGATTTTCTGCTCGCTCGGACGTACTTTACTTCCAAATTTCTTTTGGAAACCGTTAATACTCTCCAGTAAATTATCAGCCGTATCCCAGTTTTTAGAAATAGAACCGTTGTTTAAAGCACTAAAATACAAAGGCAGGATTTGTTTCACGTAGGTCGAATCCATTCCTTTAAATCCCTTATTATCACGTTCCAGATAAGAAACCCATTTATGTCCTGGATCATTTGGAATAGGGAAAATCTTCAGGATACTGCCGCTGAGCGCCGATTCCATTAAATTTACTTTTTTATCTGTTTCGATAAAGTCTTTTTCAAACTGATTTGGATTTCCTGCTTTATAAGCCGCATCTAAATAAGGTGAAAGTTTATAATTTCCAGTCTCATCAAAAAACTTAACAAAAGGGGCATATTTTGCTTCTTTTTCGATTCCGATAATTTTACGTATACTGTCATTTCCTGATTTTATGTAGATAAGCGGAATCTGAATCCAAACCTGTGCATATTGTGTCATAGACAAAAACACCTGATCAGAGTTCATTCCATTATAAGTATCATTATGATTTACTTTACGAAGTAATTCAGAAGAAAATGTATTTATCGGTTTCATTCTTCCTCCAGCATCCTGAATGATCAAACGTCCAAATTTGGCTGCATGAGATTCCGGTACCTTGTAAATTGCCAATAAAGAGTCCAGTTGTTTCTGACTTGGCGGAGCGGTAACATGATTGGCGTGATCATTAGGATCTGCTGTATGATTATGGTCATGATCATGTGAATGTACATGCGGAGACTGCTGTGCAAAACCACTTAAACTAATCATTAAAATCAGAATCGTGATTAGTTTTTCTTTTTTCTTCTTAACTGTTTCCAGTTTACGTTTCAAATCGCCAAAACGGGAATGTTTGGTAAACATAATAGCCATTAATCCTATATATAACATGAAATAACCAAAGTACGTGATATTGGTTCCCCAGAAATCATGGTTTACAGATAAAACGGTACCCTTTTCATCCGGATCAAATGACGACTGAAAAAAACGATATCCTTTGTAATCCAGGACATGGTTCATAAAAATATCATAATTGAAAGTTTCTGTTGAATCCTGAACAGTTACTTTACTTTTATAAGAGGAGTAACTTTTTTCGGTTCCCGGATATTTTTCGGCAATAAAATCATTTAATTTTACTTTGAATGGTAAAACATAGGCTTTACTTCCAAAGAACAAAGAATATTCAATATTTCCTATTTTAACAGTTTTAGGTTCTCCTACACTGCCTTTAGATCCCATCAGCATTACTTCTTTTTCCTGTCCTTCCGCTTTTACCTTTACCACTAAAGCATCTGTATGTGATTTGGCTTTAAAATCATTAGAAGCTTCATAATCTACTTTACCCTTCATAGCCGGTTCCGGAAATACAATACGAATATCTCCAATACTGTATAAAGAGCGCATCATTAAAGGCTGTACATTGTCTTTCGTGACTTTTCCTTTAAACTGGTCGGCCATTCGCATAAATTCTCCTTCAAACGGTGTCTGAATTGTATATTCTTTTCCGGTTGTTGTAATATTAATAGCGCCGTCTGTTGGTTTATTTAATGCAAATAAAACATTATGAATGTTCTGAACTTCTCCTTCTTTTAAGTAATGTTCTTCACGTCCGCCTGCTCCTGCTTCAACCATTTTCAGGTATATAATTCCGTTAGGATCTTCTTTTACTACTTCTTTGGCTCCCATCAAATACTTAGAATAGGTAACTTCAAACGGAGTTTCGTCAAATTTTCCGGCAATAGTAAAATCATTATTCGTAACCGGAGATAATAAAAGGCTTTTTTCAAAAACCCTGCGTTTCATTTCTCCTTTATATTCACCGTCAGCAAAAATTGTTATAAATGTTTTGTCTGAATAAACCTGGTTCTCCGCTGCCCCTTCACGAATCGGCATCATTCCTTCATAACTGATGTAACGGGTAATAAAAGCTCCTACGATGATAAAAATGAAAGCAATATGCAGTAACAAAGTGGCCCATTTTTCTTTTTTCAGAAGCTGGTACTTTTTGATGTTTCCAAAAAAATTAATGACAAACACAAGCATAATGCCCTCAAACCACCAGGTATTATAAATTAAAATTCTGGCTGTATCGGTATTGTATTTACTTTCGATAAAAGTTCCAACACCCATTGCAATTGCGAATGTTAAAAAAAGAACGGCCATTAAACGTGTAGAAAACAAAAAAGAGTATATTTTTTTATCCATTTCTTAGGGATTACATTGTATAAAAGTGGCACAAAAATACTCAAAAATGTTGATTTGCAGTATGGGTATTTTGTTAATAAAAACCAAATAAAAGCTTTATATGTGAGCCGGAAGCTTTGAAACCAAAGAGGTTATTTTGGTATTATTTCTCTGTTCCTCTGATTTTACTTTATTGAATACATCATAAGTAGATCAAAATCAGTTCAATTACTATGATTGCTGTTCAAACTTTTTCCCTCCTTACTCTGGTTAGAAAAAATAATGTTAATTTTGCTTCCATGATTCGACTCTCGATAATAGGTTCCGGAAATGTAGCGCAGCATTTAATTAAGGCGTTTTCTACAAGTGATTCTGTTGAAATTGTACAGGCTTTTTCGAGAAAGAAAGAAGCTCTGGCGCATTTGCTTGATGCCGCGAAAATTGTAACTGATTTTGCTGCTCTGAAAGAATCGGATTTGTATATTATTTCTGTTTCAGACAATGCCATTGCGGAAGTCTCGCAGCAGCTGCCTTTTGAAAACCGACTGGTAGTACATACTTCAGGCACCACTTCAATTGATGTTCTGGATTCTAAAAACAGAAAAGGGGTATTTTATCCACTACAGACTTTTTCAAAAAGTAAAGCAGTAGATTTCTCTGTGATTCCGGTTTGTTTAGAAGCTGAAAACGAAGCCGATTACAACATTTTGGAAACAACTGCCAAAAGTATTTCAGATGCTGTTTTTGCTATCAGTTCCGAACAGCGAAAGGCATTACATGTAGCCGCTGTTTTTGTCAATAATTTTACGAATCATTTGTACCAGATCGGTCAGGAAGTCTGTGAAGAACACCAGGTCCCTTTTGAAGTTTTAAAACCTTTAATTCTGGAAACTGCAGAGAAAATCAAGACTTTAGATCCTTCCGATGCACAGACGGGTCCGGCCAGACGACACGATTCGGTTACTACTGATGCCCATCTGGCTTTTATTACCAGCGAAAATCAAAGAAACATTTATAAAATCCTAACACAATCTATACAGAATAATGGCAAAAAGTTATAAAGAAATGATGAACGACATCACTACATTTGTTTTTGATGTTGACGGCGTACTTACAGACAGTTCGGTTTTTGTAACCACAGAAGGAGAAATTCTTCGTACGATGAACATTCGTGATGGTTATGCTATGAAAGCAGCTGTAGAAAGCGGTTACCATGTGTGCATTATTTCTGGCGGAAGCAATGAAGGAGTACGTGTAAGGCTTCAGAATCTTGGAATAACCGATATTCATTTAGGAGCTCCGGACAAAGTAAAAACTTTTAAGGAATACACGGAAAGTTATAATATAAAACCAGAACAGGTACTGTATATGGGAGACGATATTCCGGATTATCATGTCATGAAACTGGTAGGCCTTCCGGCCTGTCCACAGGATGCAAGCCCGGAGATTAAAAACATCTGCCGCTATATCTCACACGTAAAAGGCGGAAGAGGCGCTGCCCGTGATGTTATCGAACAGGTAATGAAAGTACAGGGTAAATGGATGGCGCATTTTAACGGACAGCATGATTAAGTTTTTAGTGTTCGGTCTCAGTATTCAGTCTCAGTATTCAGTCGCAGTGTTTAGTGAATAACCTGAACTAAAAAATTTAGAACCTTAGTATTTAAGCCCCTCAGAATATTAAAAAATGAAATATCTAAAACTAATTCGATATAAAAATCTATTAATGCTTGCTTTTATGCAGGTTTTATTTCGTTACGCTTTTTTAAAACAGCAGGATATTCCGCTTGCTCTGGCTGACTGGCAGTACAGCCTTTTGGTTTTAAGTACCGTTTTACTGGCGGCTGCGGGTTATGTTATTAATAATATTTATGATGTTGCTACAGATACTATCAATAAACCGCAGGATGTTGTGGTTGGTAAAGGAATATCTGAAACAGCTGCTTTTAATATTTACATTGGTCTCAATGTAACCGGAGTTGCTTTAGGTTTTGTTTTATCTAATATTATTCTGAGACCCACTTTTGCTTCTCTTTTTATTTTAATCGCTTCTGTTCTTTATTTTTATGCCACAACTCTAAAGTCAATTATGATTATAGGAAATTTTGTTGTAGCTGCCTTACTTGCGGTGAGTGTGCTGATTATTGGTGTTTTTGATCTTTTTCCGGCCACAGATTCAGAGAATCAGGCACAGATGGCGAGTTTTTTCTCTATTCTGACGGATTATGCCTTGTTTGCTTTTATGATCAATTTTGTTCGTGAGATAGTAAAAGATATTGAAGACATGGATGGTGATTATAATCAGGGAATGAACACACTTCCTGTTGCAATTGGTAAAAACCGTGCCGCAAAAATTGCTCTTGGATTTGCAGTAATTCCGTTTATTCTGTCCCTGCTTTATGTGAACACTTATTTTTTCGAAAATAATCTATTAATTGTTACCTTTTATATGTTTGCTTTTGTTCTGGCTCCACTTTTATATTTTATTGTAAAAATATTCGGTGCTAAAACTAAAAAAGATTTTCATCATTTAAGTACGGTTTTAAAACTGATTTTGTTCTTCGGAATCCTTTCTATTTTGATCATCAGCTTAAACCATCAATACCTTCAGAATCATGCTTAAAGAGAAATTAAAAAAATATAAATTAATACTGGCTTCTGGTTCGCCAAGAAGACAGCAGTTTTTTAAAGATTTAAATCTCGACTTTGAGATTCGGGTAAAAGAAGTTGAAGAAATTTTCCCGCCTGAATTAAAAGCAGCCGAAATAACCGATTATCTGGCTCAGTTAAAAGCAGCTGCTTTTGAAGGTCAGTTAAATGATAATGAAATTGTAATTACGAGTGATACTATTGTCTGGCATCAGGATAAAGCTTTAGGAAAACCAAAAAATGCCAAAGAAGCCTTCGAAATGATCAAATCAATGTCTGATGCTGCACATGAGGTTATAACTTCGGTATGTTTTAAAACCAATAAGACTTCTACCCTTTTACATGATACTACCAAAGTAACGTTCAAAGAGCTTTCAGACGAAGCGATTTTGTATTATATCGAAAACTATAGACCGTACGATAAAGCCGGCGCTTATGGCATTCAGGAATGGTTTGGTTTTATGGCAGTTACCAAAGTAGAAGGTTCTTATACGAATGTTATGGGGCTGCCGACAGCCAAAGTTTATGAATATTTGACTACATTAGTGTAAAAAAATTATTTATGTTTTCCTTTAAAGAATATACCCAGGAGATTCTGGCGACCTTAATTCTTCTTTTGGCTTTGGTCGCTTTAAGAATGATCGTTGCTCAGTTAATCAGACGTTTTGCTGCTACAAGCCACCTGTTAGAACATCGTACTAATCTGGTGATTAAATACATTCATATTTTAATGAATATTCTGGTAACGCTGAGTCTTATTGTAATCTGGGGAGTAGATACGAAAGATATTTTTATTACGATATCGTCTATTGCTACCGTTATTGGTGTGGCGATGTTTGCACAATGGTCTATCCTCAGCAATATTACTTCGGGAATGATTTTGTTCTTTTCATTTCCTTTCAGGATTGGAGATACTATTAAAATTCACGATAAAGATTTTCCTATCGAAGCTGAAATTGAAGACATTAACACCTTTCATGTCAGTTTAAGAACCAAAGAAGGTGAAAAGATCATTTTTCCGAATAATCTGCTGCTGCAGAAAGGAATTTCGATCATGCCCGCACAATACGAAGAGAAAGAATTTTTTGACTAATTTTTAAATGGGAATTTTATAAAGTAAATAAGAAAAGCTAAAACGTTATAATTTAAATAAATTATAAAATTTGTTTAGCCTAATTATGTACTTATCTAAAATTTCATTTAAAAATGAACGACTCTGTAAAGCTGCCCTTTTACGCAAAACTTGCCTGTATACTGGTAAGTCTGATTTCCTTTGCTTATATATTCTGTATCGCCAAAGACATCATAACCCCTGTTTTATTAGCCTTTTTATTTGCTGTATTACTGCTTCCTGTTTTTACGTTTGTAAATACAAGGTTTAAATTTCCAAGACACCTTGCCGCAATTATCTGTGTTTTACTCTTTCTTTCTGCCATTGTCGGAATCCTGGTTTTTATTTCGTATCAGGTTACCTATATGGCTAATGATTTTGATACTATAAAAAAGAATGCTAACTCTTTTATAATTGAAATTCATAAGTTTATCAGGGAAAATTTTCAGGTCAGTATCGGTGAACAAAAAAAATACCTGGACACGGTTACCAAAGATTCAGTCAAAAACGGCAATGCTACTTTAGGCTCAGCTATTATTTCAATAAGCGATCTTCTTCTGGACAGTACTATTATCGTAATTTATACGTTTTTGTTTTTAATATACAAAGAACATTTTAAATTGTTTCTGGCTAAATTAATCAGTAAAGAAAACCATACAGTCCTTAGAGATATTCTTTCGCAGATAAAAGTCTCTATTAACAATTATATTGTGAGCCTCATTATCGAAATGATAGTGGTTTCGGTACTGACAAGTTTAGGACTCTGGATTATCGGTGTTAAGTATTTTATATTATTAGGTTTGATAACAGGTATTTTAAATTTAATTCCTTACATCGGAATTTTGATTGCGGGAATCATCACCATTCTCGCATCTCTGACGGGCTCTGCCGAGTTTTCGATAATTATCGGAATTCTGGTAGTAAACGCGATAGTACAGTTTATAGACAACAACCTGCTGGTGCCCTTAATTATAAATTCAAAAGTAGAAATCAATGCCTTTGTTTCTATTATTGGTATTATTATCGGCGGGGCCTCTGCAGGCATTTCAGGTATGTTTTTGGCCATTCCGCTTCTGGCTATTTTAAAGATTATTTTTGACCGGATTGAATCATTAGAACCCTGGGGTTATTTAATGGGAAATCATGTGCCCCGAAAATTTACATGGCGTATACGAAGAACCAAAACGCAGGAATAAATAATGACCCGATTAAGCAGATAATCGTAATAATTGTCTTAAATTCATAGAATAATCAGCCTTAAAATAAGTTTAAAAATATCTGAATGTTACGCCATAAAAAAATACTTATTTTTATTTGCTTATGCTTTTGTTTTCAAAGCATTTGTGCGCAGACAGATACTACCAAAAAAGAGAATCAGCCTAAAAAAGACAGTACCGAACTTTACAATAAAATTAAAAACTATTCTAAAAAGAATAAATTTACCCAAACCCTTCATAAACTTCTTTTCAGGTCTAAAAAACCCAGAAAAAAGGAAGAAATTATTGATCCTGTTGACAATGAAAGTTTCAACGGAAAAATTATTCGGAAAATCAATATCGTAACACTGGATCCTTTTGGGCATTCTGTTACTGATACTACTGCAAAACCAAGAAACTGGGGAGAAAGAACCGGAAACCGGCTTCATTTAAAAACAAAAAAAATTGCGATTTACAATTTGCTTTTGTTTCGAAAAAATACACCCTACGATTCCTATAAAGTGCAGGAATCCGAGCGTTTAATTCGTTCCCAGAGATATGTTACAGCAGTAAGGATTACTAACGAACTGACTGGCACCGCTTCTGATTCAGTCGATGTTACGATCCGGGTTTTAGATTCCTGGAGTACCATCCCAAGATTTTCCATTTCCAGCAGCAGGGTTTCGGCAGGTTTTAAAGAAAAAGATTTTTTTGGTACCGGTCAGCAGCTGGAATACCGTTTTACAAACCGGTTTGATGATGGTGCAAATGGCAATGACATTACCTATACCGTTCCTAATATCAAAAACACGTATATTGGAACAGTACTTCATTACAATATGGACCTCGAAAACAATTACAGCAAAAGTATTGATATTGAAAGGGATTTCTACTCTCCGCTGACGAAATGGGCCGGAGGTGTTTTTATCGGTCAGAATTTCAGAAAGGACAGTCTTCAGGCACCGGATCTAACTTATGCATTCCAGCCCGTGAAATACAATTTCCAGGATTTTTGGGTGGGTAAAGCCACCAAAATGTTTGAAGATGAAAATGAAGCCATTACCAATCTGATTACGTCTGCCCGTTTTTTAAATGAAAATTACAGTGAATCTCCGGATTCCTTATACGATCCAACGGATTATTATTCGGATGAAAAATTACTCCTGGCAGGAATTGGACTAAACAGGCGAAAATTCGTCAAAGACAATTATATTTTCAGAAATGGACAAACTGAAGACGTTCCTATTGGAAGGATATACGGAATTACATTTGGATACCAGTATAAAAACCGGATCTGGAGGCCTTATGCCGGAGCACAGTTTTCTTTTGGAAATTACTATTCTTTTGGTTTTTTAAGCATGAACTTTGAAGCCGGAACTTTCTTCCATCAGTCCAAAACCTATCAGACAGCTTATTTATTTGAATCCAATTACTTTACCAAATTATTTGATTTGGGAAACTGGAAGCTAAGACAATTCGTAAATCCTAAAGTGGTTATTGGAGCCAACCGTCAGGATTTTATAGGTGACCAGCTGGATATAAATGAGCGAAACGGACTCGCAGGATTTAATACAGCATTGTACGGAACAAGTAAAACTCTTTTGTCTTTACAAACACAAACTTATTCTCCTTATGCACTATGGGGTTTTCGTTTAAATCCGTTTTTTAACTATACGATTGCTTTTTTAGGAAGCCCCAATAATGCCATGTTTGACAGTAAACCCTATTCAAAAATTACTTTAGGACTGTTGATCAGTAATGACTATTTGGTATTCAGCTCCTTCCAGCTTTCTTTGTCTTATTACCCAAGTATTCCATTGCAGGGAGACAATGTATTTAAAACCAATACTTTTGAAACTACAGATTACGGATTACAGAGTTTTGAACTTGCTAAACCACGAATTGTGGATTATAAATAACAAAAATCCTTCTTTTTTTATTACTATTTTTTTCGGCAGCAAAAACATTAAAAACCAGTCTTTTAGAAATAACACAACCGTTATTGTATCGTCAAAATACATATTTTATCCGACGAAATACAATTGTTTTTTTATTTTTGGCACGGTATATGAAAATCCCTAAACAAGAGTAACATTAAAAACTTTAGAAAAGATGAAAACAATAAAAATAGCAATCGCCGGATTATTCCTTTTGGTTGCAAACGCCGCACAAGCCCAGGTATCCATTAACGTAAATATAGGAACACCTCCAGCTTGGGGACCAGCCGGATATACTGAAATGGAGTACTATTACTTACCAGACATCCAGGCTTATTATGATGTACGTGCAGCTCAGTTCATCTATTTTGGAAGAGGGAAATGGGTCAGAACAACTTATTTACCAAGACAATACAGAAATTATGATTTATATGGCGGTTACAAAGTAGTTTTAACCGATTATCATGGAAGAACGCCTTATGTATATTTTGACCGACATAAAGTAAAATATTATAAAGGATATCACGGAGCGCCTCAAAGGCCATACAAACCAAGACCTGTGTACGGATACAATGACCGTCGTCATGATCACAGAGATTACAAACACGATAAACATCATGGTAAACACGACCGACACGACGATGACCATCATCATCATGATGGTCCCGGAAGAAGATAACCTAGTAAAATCAATACTTTTGACGTAAAAAGAGGAAGCCAAAATTTGACTTCCTCTTTTTTTTACTAACTTTAATAGGCTATTTTAACAAAAAACGTGATGTAGAACGTAAATATTTGCTTTTCAACGACTATTATCATAATTAACATTTGTTTAATAGGATTAACATATACATTTGTCCAAAATTTAAAAATCCACTAAGAAAATTATGAAAAAGAATCTCTATTTATTTTCATTTTTAGCGATGTCACTTTTAATAGGCTGTGACAACAATGATGACTCGAACAACAATCAGTCAACAGAAGGCATTACCATTTCTACAGATGCTGCCGCCTTAAATCAGCGACTTGATTATACCAACTCTGGTGTAATTGCGATTGAAACCAGTTCTGCAACTGGTAAGACTACAGAAAACACGGTTACCTCGTTCCCTTTAGTTCAGATTGCCGAAGTAAAACCTCCGGTAGATGCAAATGGAAAAACATTACAGGCAAGCCATGTTACTGTAAACGGGAACTATGCTTACGTTTCATACATTACAAGAGGTGATGTTTATTCAGGAGCTATCGATGTTATTGATGTTTCTGATCCTTACAAACCAAAATTAGTTACCTCTGCCCTAATTCCTAATACTGATATTACATCACTTACGTACACAAATGGGAACCTGATTATTGGGGCTGCAAAAGATGTAGATAAAGATCCTTTACTAGGTTCTAATCCTGCAATTGTTTTTAATATGCCGTTAAGTTCAGGATTACTTACAAATCAATTGACTACTAATTATTTAGAAAGCAGGGTAACAACAGATGTTGCTGCCAACTCTTCTAATTATTTTGCGGTTACAGGAGATAATGGAAGTTTATTCAAATTTAGTACTTCAACTAAAGCGGTTACAGGAAGAACAGCTATGGCAGATTTACGTTCTATTGCTTTAACAAGTGATAAAGTGGTGACTTTGAGCGGAACTAAAGGAGTGAATATTTATAACCAGTCAACTCTTGCTTTGCAAAAAAGTTTTACAACCTCTACAGATGTGAGTGGTGCCAAAAGAACAATGGATATTGACGGAACCAAACTTTTAGTTTCTGAAGGTCCGGCTGGTCTTGGTGTGTATGATATCAACAGCGGATCTAAATTGCAAACTATCGCAATTGCGTCAACAGGCGAAGACAATGTTACCAATGCCGTTTCTGTAAACGACGGTTATGCATTTCTAGCTAATGGTGCTTTAGGTCTTAATGTTTACCAATCCGGAACACAGCTTAGCCTTTTAGGCTCGGTAGGAATTGCCGGTTCATCTAACTACGTAAAATCAAGCGGTAATTATATTTATGTTGCCAGTGGAACAGGTGGTTTAAAAATCATTAAAATGGAAAAACCAAGTACCACATTTGCAAGCTGTTCATCCTATGGTTTATATAATCAGGGCAAAGATTTAATTTTGAACTCGAATGAAATTAAATCTTATCAGGGAGCGACTTCTATAAATTCAGCCATTGTGAATTCTGGTGCAGTATTAACACATTGCGGTGCGATCTCTGTTTTAAGCAACTTAACTTTAAACAGCGGCGGTACATTTAATATGAGAGGAAGTTTATCTCAGGGGAAATACTTTCAGGCTAACCCAACAGAGCTTATTATTAACAGCAATGCGGTATTACAGATTGAAGGTTCTGTTGTAATCTGGGGAGATTTAAGATTAAACAGTGGCGCTAAAATTAATTTCATTGGAAACGGTTCTTCTATTACCATTTATGGAAAAGTGACCAAAGGAAGCAATGTTACGATTACCGGAAATTATAACGATACGGAAAACAAACTAAAATAAAGTTTTTTAAGCATTTAACTGCTTTTACTACAGGAAGCTGTCAGAGATAATCTGACAGCTTTTTTTGTTTTTATACTTAAAAAATGGGTATAATTATTGTGCATTAACATTTCATTTAAATATTGTTCCATAAAATTATTAGTATTTTTGAAGCTATTTCAAAAAACAATTCAATCTTACCATGCAAAAAATACAGGTTTCTTTTCTTCTTTTATTTTTTATAGGTTTTCAAATTTCGTTTGCCCAGCAGCCGCAAAAACCCAATTCTGTTGAAATTTACAATCAAATCAAAAAGTTAAACTTTTTAGGATCTGTATTGTATATAGCGGCCCATCCAGATGATGAAAATACCAGAATGATTTCGTATCTGGCCAATGAAATGAATGCAAGAACGGGCTATTTATCGTTGACCCGAGGTGATGGAGGGCAAAACCTGATTGGTTCGCAGTTACGTGAATTATTAGGCGTTATCAGAACTCAGGAACTAATAGAAGCCCGAAAAATAGACGGTGGAGAACAGTTTTTCTCAAGAGCCAATGATTTTGGTTTTTCTAAAAATCCTGCAGAAACACTTCAAATCTGGGACAAAGATAAAGTGCTGGCCGATGTAGTCTGGACGATCCGAAATTTTCAGCCGGATATTATTATCAACCGCTTTGACCATCGTTCTCCGGGAACTACTCATGGCCATCATACTTCTTCGGCTATGTTAAGCGTCGAAAGTTTTAAACTTACCAATGATCCTAAAATATACCCTGAACAATTAAAATACACAACTCCATGGCAGGTAAAAAGACAATTCTTCAACCCTTCATGGTGGTTTTACGGAAGCCAGGAAAAATTTGATGCCGCCAATAAATCTAAATTCACGAAACTGGAAACCGGAGTTTATTATACCGGAACAGGAAAATCTAATCAGGAAATCGCTGCTTTAAGCCGAAGCCGCCATCAGTCACAAGGCTTTGGAAGTACGGGTGTACGTGGTTTAGAAACTGAATATCTGGAATTAATTAATGGAGACAGTCCTAAAGACAAAGACAATTTATTTGACGGAATTGACACCAGCTGGAACCGTGTACAAAATGGAAAACCAATTGGGGATTTAATTTCATCTATTATAGAAAAATACAATTTCAGCAATCCATCTGCGAGTATTCCTGATTTGGTTAAGGTTTACACTATGATTCAGGCTTTAGAAGACAATCACTGGAAAACTTTGAAATCTGCGGCGGTAAAAAACATCATTGCATCCTGTTCCGGTTTATACCTGGAAGCTGTTGCCAGCGAACAGGAAGCCACTCCCGGAAGTACTGTCAAACTAAGTCTGGAAGCCATTAACAGATGTTCTGCAGACATGGAGCTGGTGAGTGTTACTACCCTGCCCGATCATAAAACAACCGTTCAGAATAGTGTTTTAAAAAACAATAACGATCAAAAAATCAATCTGCAGCTGCAGCTCCCTGTTGATATTGAATACACACAGCCTTACTGGTTAAAAGAAAAAGCAGGTGTTGGTATGTACACTGTTTCAAATCAGCAACATATTGGGATACAGGACATTATTCGAGAAGTTAAAGTTATTTTTAATGTAAAGATAAACGGAGTTGAAATCCCGTTTGAACGTACTGTAGTTTATAAGTATAACGATGGCGTTAAGGGAGAAATGTACAATTTCCTTGATATTGTTCCTGAAGTTACTTCTTCTATTTTAGAAAGGGTTTTAGTATTCAGAGATACTAAAAGCAAAATGGTACCGGTAAAAGTACGTGCCGGAAAAGATGATCTTAAAGGAAATCTGCAATTAGAACTGCCTAAAAGCTGGAGTGTTTCACCAAAACAAATTCTGTTTTCATTAGATAAAAAAGGAACTGAGCAGGTATTTTATTTTGAAGTTACACCTCCGGTAAATCAGGAAGAAGCTGTAATCAAAAGTATTGCTGTAGTGGACAACAAACGTTTTGACAGAGATCAGACCATTATAGACTTTAATCATATTACCAAGCAGCTGGTTCTAAAACCAGCTGAATCAAAATGTGTCAGAATTGATTTAAAAACTTCTGGTGAATCCATTGCTTACATTATGGGTGCCGGTGACGAAGTTCCGGAAAGTTTAGCGCAGATGGGATATAAGGTTTCTATTTTAAAACCGGAGGAAATTACGCCGGAAAAACTGGATTCTTTTAGTGCTGTAATTACCGGAATTCGCGCTTACAATACAGTGAATGCCTTAGCTAATAAACAAAATATACTGTTCAATTTTGTGAAAAGCGGTAAAAATATGATTGTGCAATACAATACCAACGGGAAACTGGTAACCGATAAAATTGCTCCTTATCCTTTAAAATTATCAAATGATCGTGTAACCGAGGAAAATGCAAAAGTAACTTTTCTGGCCCCAAATCATCCTGTTTTAAATACACCAAACAAAATTACATCTAAAGATTTTGAAGGCTGGACGCAGGAACAGGGACTGTATTATCCGGATGAATACGATGCAGCGTTTACTCCGGTTATTTCTTCACATGACAAAGGCGAATCAGCTAAAAACGGGGCGCTTTTGGTAGCACAATACGGAAAAGGCTATTACATTTATACCGGACTGAGTTTTTTCAGAGAACTTCCGGAAGGCGTTATGGGAGCATACAGACTGCTTTCCAATATCATTTCTTTAAAACAGCCCTTAGAAGCTCCTAAACAAGACTTAAAGCAATAATTAGACTATGGAAGCTAAAAAAACAAAAAAATGGAAAAAAAGCTATACCTATGTTTTGGTTGCTAACGCAATCTATATCGCTATTTTTCTTTTAATCATGCAATTATATTCATAACCTATGCAGCTATTTGACTGGATCGTACTTATTGTAACCCTTTTATTCATTGTTGGATATGGTTCATGGAAAACCAAAGGAAGCAAAAACGTTGAGGACTTTATTTTAGGAAACAACGAAACGCCCTGGTATACCGTAGGGCTTTCTGTAATGGCAACTCAGGCCAGTGCCATTACTTTTTTATCTACACCGGGACAGGCTTATCATGACGGAATGGGCTTTGTTCAATTTTATTTCGGACTGCCTATTGCCATGATCGTTATATGTGTGACTTTTATTCCATTATATCACAAAAACAAAGTTTTTACCGCTTACGAGTTTCTTGAAAAACGATTTGATGTAAAAACCCGTTCACTTGCGGCCATATTATTTTTAGTACAGCGTGGTTTAGGAACAGGACTTACTATTTATGCTCCGGCCATTATTTTATCAGCATTGCTGGGCTGGAACCTTACGGTCATGAATATTATCATTGGAGTTATGGTGATTATTTATACCTTTTCGGGAGGAACAAAGGCTGTAAACGTTACGCAGAAACAGCAAATGTTTGTTATCATGTCCGGAATGTTTATTACATTTTTCCTGATCTTACATTATCTACCCAATGATATGACGTTTACCAGTGCACTGCATATTGCCGGTGCCAATGATAAAATGAATATTGTTGATTTCTCCTTCGATCCCGAAGAAAAATATACTTTCTGGAGTGGAATAACAGGTGGATTCTTTTTAGCTCTGGCCTATTTTGGTACCGATCAGTCTCAGGTGGGAAGATATTTATCCGGAAAATCAGTTGCAGAAAGTCAAATGGGATTAATCATGAACGGACTTTTAAAAGTTCCGATGCAGTTTTTTATTTTGCTTACGGGAGTTATGGTTTTTGTGTTCTTTCAGTTCAATCCCGTTCCTCTGAACTTTAATCCCAATAATAAAGTTTTAATCGAAAAATCAGCTTATAAGAACGAATACAATGCTTTGGAAAATAAACTGGTAAAACTTTCCGAAGACAAAAAAGTAATCAATCTGCTTTATATTGACCAGCTCAATCAGGATTATGACAATCCAATTTTGAGAAAAGAACTTGTAGCTTTATCAAATAAAGAAAAAGACCTTCGCGACCGTGCTAAGGAAATCATTTCTAAAGCCGATAGTAACAGCGAAACCAATGATAAAGATTATGTATTTTTTCACTTTATTTTAAATTATCTGCCAAAAGGATTAATAGGTTTACTGTTAGCTGTTATTCTTTCAGCAGCCATGTCATCAACTGCTTCAGGACTCAACGCTTTGGCTTCTACAACTGCTATTGATATTTACAAACGAAACCTGAAAACAGAAAAATCTGAAAAACATTATTTAAATGCTACAAAGTTTTTCACCTTGTTCTGGGGCGTTATTGCGATCCTTTTTGCCTGTGTTGGAACGTTGTTTGAAAACCTTATACAGCTTGTGAACATAATTGGTTCCATTTTCTACGGAACTGTTTTAGGGATCTTTCTTGTTGGTTTTTATCTTAAACGGGTTCAGGCCAAACCAATGTTTATTAGTGCCATTATCAGTCAGCTCACGATTTTTGTGATTTATTATTATATGATCTACAGTCAGGAAAAACTGGGTTATTTATGGCTTAATTTTATAGGCGCAATCTTAACCATCGTATTATCACTTTTATTGCAGTTTTTATTCTTTAAAGGGAAAACTGACGACAATGATCTGCTTTTAGATAATTAAATTCATAATCCAAAAGCAGAAAAAATGATATTCTGTTTTTACTAACAGAATAAAAACAGATACAGTTCAGGACTTTTAATAGTTCTGAACTTTTTTTATTTATAAAGAATAGAAATAAATTTAAGTACAGTATGCTTTCTGTGAAGAAGCTGTAGAAAATGATAAAATCTTCAACCACAAAACAATTATTCTTTATATAATAATCAAAAACACTATTTTAGTATTTCCAAAAACCAATAAACCGAAATGCTAAATGAAAATTTCAGATAATATTGAAAAATTACTTCCTTTAGGCTATCTCTTCCTTGTGGTAATGGGAATACTGAAGGAAAGTTTTTTTTATTACCAGTTAGGCATAAACATTTTAAAATACTCCAGTATCATGGACATTTTGATAAGCCCAATTGCTGAATTTACCTCACATCCTTTAATCCTAATCTGTATTATTTTACTATTTGTTCTTCATTTTTATCTTCCAAAACTTCTGTCTAAATACCATCACCTTAAGTTGGTTCAAAAAACATTTGAACTTAAAAGTACGGGTGCTCTATCGGATGAAGAAACCAGAAGTTATTACAATACAGTAGCGATAAAAAGTCTGATAGGTCTTCTTTTTTCATTTTTCTTTGGTTATGGAATTGCAGGAGGATATTTTACTTCAAGGCATATTAGAAACAATACACTGGAGTACAATCACAAACTTGAATATACTAATGGTAAATCAGAACTGATTTATTTAATTGATACGAACAGTCAGTATTATTTTTACATCAGTAAAGGAACAACCGATATAAGAATAACGCCTTTGGGAAACATTCAGACAATAGAACTGATCAATAATAAGATTCTGAAAAATGGTGATTTTGCATTATAATATCTCTATCTTTGAGAGGATCACTTCATAAATAAAAGCATTATGAAAGAACAAAAGAAATACAGTAATAAAACAAAGGCCGCTTTTGTTCTGTTAATTGTAATGCTCATTATTTTATTGGGGAACTTTAATACGCTTTTAAATTCTAAAAATGTAAATGAAAATATAAATGCGATTTATAAAGACCGACTGGTTGTAGCGCATTATATTTTTCAATATTCCAAACAGCTTCATTTTATAAAAGCTGAAGCTGAGAAATTGGATTTAAGTGACAACATCAAGAAAACTGAAATTATACATACCCTTGATATTATTCATGATATTGATAATTTGTACGCTAAAACGGTTTTAACCAACAAGGAAAAAGAGCACTTTGATGCTTTTTTAAATTCCTGTAAAGAAATCAACAAACAGGCTGAAGATAAAAACTGGAAGAAAATCGCCAATTCCAGTTCTGAAGCCCTGAAGACATTAGAATCCCTATCTCAGATACAAATCCAGGAAGGCAAAGCAAAATTAGCGGCGGCTAATAGCATGTATAGTAAAAATAATAGCCTTGGACAGCTTCAGATTGCCTTATTAATTATTTTGGGCGGCATTACTTTTTATCTGTTGATTGTAAAGAAAATAAAGAGAACCATCAAAATCCCCGAACCGCCCGGACTGAATTAAACAGGTATCATCGTAATTTCCTGTCTTCTTCCTTTATCTGAAGATCGTTGATACTGGCAAATCTTTTCTGCATTAAACCATTAGCATCAAATTCCCAGTTTTCGTTTCCATACGCCCTAAACCACTCTCCTTCAATATTTTGATATTCATATTCAAAACGTACAGCAATTCTGTTATCAGTATGTGCCCAATATTCCTTTTTAAGCTTGTAGTTTTTTTCCTTTTTCCATTTTTCAGTCAAAAAAAGAACAATTTCTTCCCGTCCGTTTACAAACTGATCTCTGTTTCTCCATTCGCTGTCCGGAGTATATGCTTTTGAAACCCTTTCCGGATTCTGACTGTTCCAGGCCTCTTCTGCCAGTTGAATTTTTTCTATAGCTGTTTCCAAAGTAAAAGGCGGCAGCGGTAATTTCTGTTCCATACTATTTCTAAATTAAAGTTTGAAGTATTTTTTTTGATCTTTCTATTAACTCGTTCGATTTAAATAACTGACTTTCGATTATACAGCTTTCAAACAACAAATACACATGATCTGATAATTGATCGTCCTTTAAGATATCCTTAAAATAAGTCCGAAGATCCTTTTTATGACTTTGAATAACACTGAGAATCTTACTGTTGTCGGATGGAATTTCTGAAAGTATATTTAAGAAACTACAGCCTCTGAAATTTTCTTTTTTGTTCATAAAAATCAAAAAATCAAAAGAGGCAGAAACTTTAGAATTGGAATCTTCTGCAGATAAAGTAAACCTTTGCAGTTCAGCAAACCAAAAAGAATGCCGCTGATTTAAGAAAGCAGCACACAAATCTTCTTTTGATTTAAAATGCTGATAAAAACTGGCCTTTGCAACTTTGGCTTCCTCAATAATTTGATTAATTCCCGTGGCGTTATAACCTTGTCTGTGAAATAAAACAAAAGTCGTTTCTAAAATTCGTTCTTTAGGCTGCATCTCATGTTACGTTTAAAGTACAAATGTAGTTATTTTTAAAACATACAGACAAGTCTGTCTGTATTTATTTCAAAAAAAATTCCAAAACTTAGGAAAGCTTTGGAATTTGGAATTTTATATTAAGCTTTTCAGAACTATCTGCTCCACTCTGAGATGCTGTCTTTGTTCATTTTTACATAATCCTGATTGTTGGCCGCTTCAGCTGCAGCCAGTGAAGCTTTTGCTGTTTCAACTGCTCCTTTTTTATCACCTTGTTTTGCCTGGATTAACGATTTTAATCTGGTAACATAGTAAGGTTTTTCACTGCTCATATCCAGAGCTTTGTCAACATAAGTTCTCGCTGTTTCAATATTTCCGTTTGAAGAGAACAAATACTGAGCTGATGCAAAGTAGTCATTCCAGCTTGGTCCTGCTAAAGTTTTCTCTATACTGGCAGTAGCCGTTTTAGCTGTTGGCACTTCAAATTTTAAAGCTACATGCGAATTTTCCCAGGCCATTTCTAAATAAGCAAAATTAGGATCCAGACTATTAATTCCAATAGTAAAAGTCTCAACAGGCGTTGGCAGTGCATCTTCTTTTACTGTAGTTCTTAATACCACATAGGCATCGTTCCAGTTTTCAGGCAATCCCCAGTTGTCTGTAGAAAGATAAAAAATAACTTCCCAGCTTTCAATTTTAGGAATTGTATAAATTGCGTATTTTCCTTTTTTCAAAGTTTTACCATCAATAATAACATCATCGCTAAAATTGATTACTGTATTTTCATTAGCCCCGGTTCTCCATAATTTACCAAAAGGAACTAAATTTCCAAATACAGCCCTTCCTCTGGCTCCCGGTCTTGAATAAGTGACTTCAACATCGGTCAGACCAACCGTTTGTTTAATATATGCTTTTGGACTCGCCTGCGGTGTTTTTACTTGTGCTTCAGCAGTATAAGATGCTAAAACAATGGCTAATGCGATAAGTAGTTTTTTCATTATATGAATTTATTTGTTTTCTTCAAATTTACAAATTCAATCAGCTACGAAATGTTAAATTTAATATAATTCAGGGTTCAAGCTGTGATATTTTTTGGGCATTTAATTCATTAAAATGATTGATTACCATATCAGCTTCCGAAAGATCCTGCATATTTGAATGAATACTATTGTAACCAATACAATAAATTCCGGCACCTTTTGCTGCTTTCACTCCATTGGTACTGTCTTCTATGATAATACATTCCTCTTTTGGAGCAGCAGATAATGAAGCCGCATGAATAAAAATAGCCGGATTAGGTTTAGACTGCGGAAAATCTTCCCCGCTTACAATATGAGAAAAGTACTGATGCAGATTAAATCTTGTAAAAACACGATCTATGGTTACTTTTGAAGCAGAAGAGGCCAGAATGATCTGCAGTCCGTTTTTGTATAAATCTTTAATAAGATCTTCAACTCCGTCTAATAAATACAAATCTTCTTTGGTATCAAAAGCATCATTGAAAATGCTTCTTTTTCGCTGAATTAAATCTTCGACCTCCTGTTCAATTGTCGAAAAATGTCCTTTTAAAGTCTGAAATGTATTCCGTGTCGATAATCCTGTAAATGAAGTATACATTTCCTCCGGAACTTCGATTTCTAATTCTGAAAATTGTTTATAATAGGCATAACGATGAACGGGTTCTGTATCGACTATCACGCCGTCCATATCAAAAATTACTGTCTTAATCATTTTTTTTAAGGTACTAAGGTTTTGAGGAACAAAGGTTTTGAGGAACAAAGGTTCAACGTTTTTTTTACACTGCAAGTGTAAACTGAGACTGTAAACTGAGACTGTAAACTGTCAACTGTAAAACAGGACTATTCTTCCTTTTTAAGCAAATGGCGAATTACCGTTTCAGCTGCATGAAGTCCAAATAAACCGGGCATATAACTGTTGGTTCCGTAAAATGATTTCTTAAAGTTCTTTCCGTCTGTTAATTTTAAACTTTTTTCATTCTGGATTTCCGATGAAAAAACCACTTTAAGCTTATTAATATTTACAGCTTTTAAACGCTTGCGAATTGTTTTAGAAAAATAACAGTTAATCGTTTTGGAAATATCAGCCACTTTTACTTTAGAAGCCAGCATCTTTCCTCCTGCTCCCATACTGCTTATAATTTTAACTCTTTTGCGTTTGGCCGCAATAATTAAATTTAGTTTTGGTGTAATACTGTCGATACAGTCCAAAACGTAATCAAAATCCGGAGAGACGATTTCAAAAGCTCTCTCAGGAGATAAAAATTCCTGTACACGGGTTAATTTTAATTCCGGGTTAATATCCATTAAACGGTCTCCTACAATTTTAATTTTAGGTTCCCCAACTGTAGAATGCAAAGCAGGCAGCTGACGGTTAATATTGGTAATATCTACCACATCCCCATCTACAATTGTCATATTCCCTACTCCGGCTCTTGCCAGAAATTCAGCAGCAAACGATCCAACACCGCCCAAACCTACTACTAATACATTTGCATTACGCAAATTCTCTAATCCTTCTTTTGTAAATAAAAGTTCGGCTCTTTCTGTCCACTCTGCCATATATTCTTTTTAGTTTTTTTTTTATTCTGTTTAATTTCCGTTTCGGGTACAAATCAAGTATAGGTATTCTGGATTTTATTCTCCAAAAACATTCTTATAATTACCTGATATAAGCCCTTTTAACTCGTTTATTGTTAAATTCTTATATTCTGATGCCAAATCATAAACCTGCTGAATCGTTTCTTCGAGAGTATCTGTCTCCAGAAAGAACCGGTCGTTGGGAATATTCTGAAATACCGTTTTCAAATCAGGGTTCTTTAAAAGATATTTCCCAAAAGAAAGATAAAACCCGTCTTTTATTAATTGCCCTGCCAGCTGATTATTTTTTGAAAAACCATGAATAATCATCGGCACAGAAATCTTTAGCTTCTTCTTTATTTCTGATACTTCCTGAAAAGCAGCCACACAATGAACAACCACAGGTTTATTATATTTCTCGGCTAAAATCAGTTGTTTTTCAAAAACCGTAAGCTGCTGTTCTAATGGAATTTCAATACGTTTATCTAAACCGCATTCTCCAATTGCGAGGCAATTTTTATTCTGTACTTTTTTTTCAATAATTTCCAGTTCACACTCTACCTGATCCTTTTTTATATACCAGGGATGAATACCAACGGAATAAAACGGAACAGTCGAATCAAACTCCTGCGGATACTGATTTACCAGTTCTAAAACAGCTGGCTGACCTGTAAAGTGATGCGTATGAAAATTAAAGTATTCCATTAATGAAAAGTTTTCACTCCGGCTTTGATTTCAACCTTCAAATCGTTTTCTAAAGGTACAAGCGGACATGAATATTTATGGTTATAAGCGCAATAAGGATTATAAGCCTGATTAAAATCAATTGTCATTGTATTGCCTTTTGGTACTTTTAAATCGATATATCGGCCTCCTATATAACTTTCTTTCCCGCAGGTCAGGTCAGAAAAAGGCAGAAACAAATGATCCTTGTATTCTTTTTGTTTGGAGAGTTCGATATTCCGGTAAACATTCAGCTGCATTTCGACACCTTCTAATGTAAAATACAAAGTTCCGTACTTTATATATTGGGGTGTTCTGGTTCCTGTCGTTTTCATTTCGAAAACTTTCTCATTTTTAGCTTTTACGAATCTTGCGTTCACAAAGTATTTTTCACTTACGGGATAAAACGCTAAAGATTTAAATGTTTTTAAATCTTCTTCCATCAACGGACTGGTCTTAGCATCAGCATATTCGGAGTTAATCTGTTTCTGAAATTTCGCAGTCTCTTCCTGACTGAATTTCTTTTGACTGAAACCAAAACTAAAAACTAAAAATAAAATAAGGACAGCTGTGTTCTTCATCTGGAAAAATTTCTGCAAAAATAGTTTAAAAGTAACAAAGCAACAACCGTTGTACGTTACAAACTTTCCTAACTTTGTGGCAAATACAAAAATGATAATGCTCAAAACCGCTTTTAACCACTACATCAACAATTTTAAAGGATTTACAAGAGAAATTTGGATACTGACCTTAATTACGTTCATAAATCGCGCCGGTACTATGGTACTGCCTTTTTTATCGAAATATTTGAAAGAAGATCTTCAGTTTACGTACAGCCAGGTTGGATGGATTATGGTGTCATTTGGTTTTGGCTCAATGCTGGGTTCCTGGCTGGGCGGAAAGCTTTCGGATAAGATTGGCTTTTATAAAATCATGATCTTTAGTTTGTTTACTACGGGAATTTCAATGTTTCTGGTACAATATATCACTACTTTCTGGGGATTATGCATCGCTATGTTTGTCCTGATGACGATAGCCGATATGTTTCGTCCCGCTATGTTCGTTTCATTAGGTGCCTATGCAAAACCAGAAAACAGAACCCGTGCTTTAACCCTTGTGAGACTTGCCGTAAACCTGGGGTTTGCAGCCGGACCCGCTTTAGGAGGTTTAATTATTATGGGAATGGGATATTCCGGATTATTTTGGGTAGACGGAGCTTCCTGTATTCTTTCGATTTCTATTTTTGCTTTATTGGTTAAAGAAAAGAAAAAAACAGATCACGGAGATAAAACAGAAAATGCGCCTGATGTGAAATCTGTTTTTCACGATAAAATCTTCTGGGTTTTCCTTTTTGTAAGTTTTATAACAGCCATGATTTTCTTTCAGCTGTTTACTACTCTTCCTTTATACCATAACGAAAAGTTTGGTTTAAGTGAATTTCAAACGGGGCTTTTAATGACTCTTAACGGACTTTTGATTTTTGCTTTAGAAATGCCAACAGTTGGTTTTATGGAAAGAAAAGGGTTCCCAAAGATTAGAATCATCATTATCGGTTCTTTTATAATGGCATTTAGTTTTATTCTTTTACTTATAAATGTGTGGGCAGGAATTCTGGCGGTAAGCATGATTTGTATTTCAATTGGCGAGATCCTCACCTTTCCTTTTTCTAATGCTTTTGCCTTAAGCCGTGCCCCTCGTGGTCAGGAAGGTCGATACATGGCTTTGTATACCATGAGTTTCAGCCTTGCTCATATTATAAGTTCCAAAGTAGGTTTCGAAATTATCTCCGATTTTGGTTACCAGATTAACTGGCTCTTTATGGCAGGAATTGGAATTCTGGCTACCTTATGCTGTCTTTGGATTAAAAAAGCGCTGTCTTTCGAAAAAAACAAATAAAAAAACAAATCCACGTAATTTACTATAATTCAAATCATTAACTTTGATTCCGAATCGCTTTTCTGTGTTTTCAACCTTCTAAAAAACTAAATTTTTAGTTAAATAACTATTTTTATAGTTGCGTAACTAAAAAAATAGTTGTAGGTTTGAATTAAAATTAGAAAACATGCAAAAGTTAACAAACAAAGAAGAAGAAATAATGCAGATTTTATGGAAGCTTAAAAAGGCCTTTGTAAAAGAAATCCAGGCAGAGATAACTGAAGACCAGCCGCATTATAATACTCTTTCGACTATAGTGCGAAATCTGGAAGAAAAAGGTTTTGTGGGTCATAACGCTTTTGGGAATACACATCAGTATTATCCGGTGATCACTCTTGAAGCTTACAGCAAAAAGTACATGAAAACAGCTATAGATAATTACTTTAACAGCTCTTATAAAAACCTGGTATCCTTTTTTGCTAAAGAAGAAAAAATATCGGCCGATGAATTACGGGAAATTCTGGCTATGATCGAAAATCCTAAAAAAGAAAAATAGTAATCAAAATATGGAAGCACTACTTATTTATATCGCAAAATCAACCGGCTTAATTGCATTATTCTATAGTGCTTACTATTTTTTACTTCGTAAAGAAACTTTTTTCAACAGTAACAGGTGGTTTTTGTTAGCTGGTTTATTCACTTCCCTTCTGCTGCCTTTTATGGTATATACCAGAATAGTGACTGTTAATCCTGATCCAATTCCAAATCTGAATGTATCTGATACCATTCTCAATCAGTCTGCAGGAAACGAGAATTTCGAAATCAACTGGTTGTATGTTTTGCTTATTGTTTATGGTCTTGGACTTTTTGTGCTTCTTATAAAATTTGTTCTGGATTTTTACAATCTGAACTCAGTCATAAAAGGGAAAAAGATTTATCAGCAGGCCGATTTCAAATTTATAGATACCACTGAAAAGATCGCTCCTTTCTCCTATTTCGAGTATATCGTATACAACTCATCAATGTATACGCCATTGGAACTCGAAAATATTATCGAACATGAAAAAGTACACAGCGATCAGAACCACACCGTTGATGTTCTTATTTCCCGTGCATTTTGTATGCTGTTCTGGTTTAATCCGTTAATCTGGCTTTACCGCAAAGCTATTACGCAAAATTTAGAATTTATTGCAGATAAGGAAGCTGCTAATAAAATAGCTGATAAAAAAGCCTATCAATACACACTTTTAAAAATAACAACACATGAAAACTGTGTTGCCATTACCAATCATTTTTATCAATCATTAATCAAAAAACGAATTGTCATGTTAAACAAAAATCAATCAAAAAAGAGAAATTCATGGAAGTACTATACTGTAATTCCGGCACTTGCAGCCTTTGTTTTATTATTTCAGATCGAAATAATAGCAAAAGAAAAGCCGCAGACAGTAAAAGAAGTATCTGGAGAAATTAAGTCTGTAGATGTTTACAGAATCAGTAAAAGTTCCACAGATGCCAAACTGAAAGAAATTAAGGAAAATCTAAAAAAATATCATAATGTTGATTTTGAAGTTTCTGAAGTAAAAAGAAATACCGATAATAATCTTGTTTCGCTTAAAGTTGACATTAAAAATGGAAACCAGATTGCCCAGTCTTTTCAAACAGGAGAAAACAATCCTATCAAAGATTTTGGAGTAATCGTTACCACTAATAAAGACGACAGTAAAGAAGTGGGCATTCGCACTTTCGATGAAGTAACTGCTTCTCAAACTGCCCGTGAACCTAAGATCGTAATCAGTAAAAAATTAAAAAACAAAACCAATGTCAGCAATAATCCTGATGTTAGTACAAAAACTAACGTTAATACTAATACTAATACTGTAGTAACCACTACTACTGATAATAATACTAATACACAAGTAATTACAACCAATAACGGTTCTAAAGTTACTGTTTACACTTCAGATAAAACAGAAAAAAAACCGGTAAAAACAGGGTCTCAGCTTATTATAGTTAACGGTGAAGAGATGCCGGCCAGTTTTGATTATAATGACATTGATGCTAAGGATATCAAAGCAATTAACATCTTCAAAGGTGTAAATGCTATTACTAAATACGGTGATCGCGGTGCCAACGGCGTGATTGAAATTGAAACCCGAAATTAAAAACAAAATGCAGAAACTAACCAACAAAGAGGAAGAGATCATGCATATTTTATGGAAGCTTAAAAAAGCTTTTGTAAAAGAAATTCAGGCTGAAATAACCGAAGATCAGCCGCATTATAATACGCTGTCGACTATAGTACGAAATCTGGAAGAAAAAGGCTTTGCAGGTCATAATGCCTTTGGAAATACACATCAGTATTATCCGGTTGTGACTCTTGAGGCATACAGTAAAAAATATATGAAAACGGCTATTGATAATTATTTCAATAGTTCGTATAAAAATATGGTATCGTTTTTTGCTAAAGAAGAAAAAATTTCAGCAGAGGAATTACGCGAAATTCTGGCCATGATTGAGAACCCAACAGAAGAAAAATAACACGTTATGGAGGCACTTTTTACTTTTATCATAAAATCAGGCGGTTTAATTACCTTGTTTTATTTTGCTTATTTTTTTCTGCTTCGAAAAGAAACTTTTTTAACAGCAGCAGGTGGTTCCTGCTGGCAGGATTATTAACTTCGGTTATACTTCCGCTTGTTGTATATACCAAAATCATATGGATTGATCCGGCTCCGGTGAGTTATACACCATTGCCTGCATCAGCTGATTACCATTACGTTCCTGCTGTATATACTCCTCAGGCACCGGAAGAAAAAAAGTTTGAAATTGACTGGAATTTAGTTTCGCTTGTTATTTATGGTATTGGATTTTCTGCTTTTATGCTAAAATTCGCTATCGATTTTTATAGCCTGAATTCTGTTTTAAAAGGGAAAAAAGTAGATCAGCAGGCTGACTTTAAGTTTGTGGATATTAAGGAAAACATCGCTCCTTTTTCTTATTTTGATTATATCGTGTACAACTCATCAATGTACAGCGCATCAGAATTAGAAAACATCCTCGAACATGAAAAAGTACACAGCGACCAGAATCATACCATAGATGTAATTGTTTCCCGAATTTTCTGTATCCTCTTTTGGTTTAATCCCATTATATGGCTTTACAAAAAAGCGATTCTTCAGAATCTGGAATTTATTGCAGACAGTGAAGCTGCCAAAAAAATTGCTGATAAAAAAGCGTATCAGTACACCCTTCTGAAAATAACAACACACGAAACCTGTGTGTCCATCACCAATCATTTTTATCAATCATTAATCAAAAAACGAATCGTCATGTTAAACAAAAATCAATCAAAAAAATGGAACTACTGGAAGTATTCAGCCATAATTCCGGCATTGGGAGCTTTTGTACTTTTATTTCAGATAGAAACAATAGCACAGGAAAAAAAACAAAATAAGAATACCGTTATTTCAAAAGATACCATTAAAGGTTCTGATGAGTCTTTTAAAATAACCAAAAACACAACCGATGAAGAATTGAAAGAAATGACAGCGCAGCTGAAAGCCAATCATAATCTTGAAATTGAAATCTCAGACGTAAAAAGAAACACTAAAAAAGAATTAACCGCTATTCAGATCAGAGTAAAATCTGATTCGGGCAAAAAACAAACTATTAAAATTGACGGAAATGAAGCAATAAAAGACTGTGAGTTTGCTGTTTCGACAGATGAAGATGGAGAAAAATCTTTAAATATCAATACAGACGAAAATTTTTCTGTACCGGTAATGATTAAAAATGAAAAAGTTATAGTGCGTCATTACGGAGATTCTGATGTAACTCCGCCGTCACCACCATCGCCGCCAGCCTTTCCATCAGGACCACTGCCTCCTGCTCCGCCAATTGACATGGCAAAAATGCCAAAACCTCCTGTTGCTCCTAAAGATGTAAAGGATAAAGTTGCAATGAGTAAGTTTGAAAAAGAAATGAAGGCATTCGAAAAAGAAATGGAAGCTTTAGAACCGCAAATGAAGGCTTACGAAAAACAAATTGAAGCCATTATGTCACAGAGAGAAGCTATTTATGAAAAAGAGATGGCTAAATACGAAATTGCAATGGAGAAGTTTAATGCTAATATGGAAAAGTTCAATTATGATTTTCAATTCAAATTCGGAGATGATTCTCAGGAATATCAGAACAACATGAAACAATATGAACAGGACATGAAGCAGTATGAGCTGGATATGAAACAGCATGCGAAAGATATGAAACAACATGCAAAAGATATGAAACAGCATGAAAAAGACATGAAACAGCATGAGAAAGATATGAAAGCCTGGGAAAAAGAAAATAAAAAAGCTTAATTATAATTCAATTGTAACAAACAAAGAACCAGCGTTTTTGAACACTGGTTCTTTTTGTTTAGAACTTTATTCAAAACCACAAAAACTCAAAATATGAAGAAAATTATTTTAATTCTTTTTTTGAATTTTAACCTGCTTGTTACTGCCCAGAAAAAAACAGTCGAAAAAGATATTTTTATTGCGATGGACAAAACGGCTTCTATTCTAATGCAGAAATCAAAAGCCAATTCCGTTTCTGTTGGCGTTGTTAAAAATGGAAAAACCTATACACGTCATTATGGCGAAATCGACAAAGGAAAAGAGAATACTGCCAGTAATAACACTGTTTTTGAAGTCGCTTCGATTACAAAACTATTTACGGGACTTTTGACAGCTCAGGCCGTTACTGAGGGAAAAATTAATCCTGATGATGATATTAGAAAATACATTACCGGCACTTATCCTAATCTTGAGTATAAAGGAACTCCAATTACGATTAAAGATCTGGTATCGTTTAGAACCGGTTTTGATAAAGATCTGCCGGACAACGCAGAATTAAGAAAAAATCGCAATGACAGCAGTTATCTGGCCTTTAAAAGAATGGATGAATCTTATAACCGAACCAAATTCTTTGAAGACCTTAAAACAATACGATTAGATACTCTGCCCTGTACAAAATTCAAATACAGTAACGGAAGTCTTAATTTAACAGCCCATATTCTGGAGAATGTTTATAATAAGAGTTATGAAACGTTATTGCAAGAGAACCTGCTTTCCAAACTGAATATGAAATCAACCGGAATAAACCTGAGCCCGGATATCATTATTGCAAATGGTTACAACGCAAAAGGAATTCTAATGCCAAATATTTCGGATAATTTATGGGGTGCGGCAGGTATGTTAAAATCTACTTTAGGTGATTTGACTAAATTTATTGCTTATGAGTTAAATACTAAGAATAAAATTGTCCGGGAATCGCAAAAAAATCTTTTAAACAGCCCCACAACATGGAACGGATATTTCTGGGATTATATTGAGGTTGATGAAAATGGTCAAAACTGCTGGAAACACGGTGGTGCTTTTGGAACTCAAAATATGCTGGTGATTTATCCGGAACGACAATTGGGACTTTCCATTATTGTAAATATCAGTGATGAAAATACGGCTAATACTTTGGGAGAAGCCATTATCAGGCTTTCTAATGATCTGCTTAGCGAGAATAAAAAGCAAACCGGTATTTATGGTTATAAAATAATCAATGACAATGTTGTTTTCAGCTATGAACACGATAAATCATTAAATCAGGATCTGGTCAAAAGTGTATCTATCGCAGGTTCTTTTGATAATTGGGACCCAAATAATAAAGAGTATCAGATGATCCGGAAAACTAAAAACACATTTGAACTCACAGTTCCAAAATCAAAATTCGAAAAAAACAAAAGTCACTTTTTCAAGTTCGTAATTAATAAATCAGGCTGGATTGAGGCTCCTGAAAATGTTATAAACAGGGAAACTGATGGTGATAATAACTTAATCTTAAAGTTTTAAATACAGGAGGCAACACTCACAAAAAGACTTTGTTAAGAAATGCAAAGTCTTTTTTATATCTTTGGCGAAACAAATCAGTTATGTATAAAATTTTAGCCCGCCTAAACAAGATTCTTTTACCAAGTTTTACCAAACAAGGTTTAGATGTTTCAAAAGCAAAAAAATGGCAATTGGCCATCATTGGTTATCGTGCTTTTGTGACCAAACGTGCTCTGGGTAATTAAAATCAAAAACTTTTTTGCACAAAAACACATTCTTCATTTTCTTTCCTGCATTATTTTTTCATGCAAACTAAAAAAATCAACCTCCCTCCTGTTCCGGCAGTATTGCTGGCAATTATTAGTGTACAGTGCGGAGCTGCTATTGCCAAGACACTTTTTCCTTCAATTGGAGCCGCTGGTACAGCCTCTATTCGTATAGGAATTTCAGCTTTACTCTTATGGCTGGTGTATAAACCCAGTTTAAAAAACATAACAAAAGCACAATGGAGAATTGTGGTTCCTTACGGATTGTCTTTAGGAGCTATGAACCTCATATTTTATCTGGCTATTGAAAGAATTCCGATTGGTTTAGCAGTGACTTTAGAATTTGTCGGTCCGCTGCTGGTAGCCATTATAGGTTCAAAACGTCTTATTGATTACTGCTGGGTTTTACTGGCTGCTATTGGCATACTCTTAATTGCTCCCTGGACCAACGACCGTCTGGATACTTTAGGGGTTATTTTTGCTCTCCTGGCAGGAGCGCTTTGGGCAGCGTATATCGTTTTGGGTGGGAAAATTTCGAAAATAATGAACGGCGGTCAGGCCGTTTCGGTGGGAATGTTGTTTGCGGCCGTCTTAATTTTACCTGTTGGCATAATCGAAAACGGATTTTCAAATTTAACACCTAAACTATTCGGAATGGGAGCCGCACTCGCCCTTTTATCTAGCGCAATTCCCTTTACTTTAGAGATGAAAGCATTAGGACAGTTACCTCCCCGTACTTTTAGTATTTTAATGAGTTTAGAGCCGGCTGCAGCTTCTGTCTGTGCTTTTATTTTTTTACAGGAAAATTTAACGATTTACGAAATACTTGCCGTTTTCTGTGTGGTAGCTGCATCGGCAGGAAGTACCGTAACGGCTAAAAAGTAATCCTATGAAAACAGATTTTATTAAAGTTATTAATACCATCTGTTTTTTAGCAGTTCTAATATGGATATTGTATATTCTGCTGTTCTTATCTATCAACGTCAGAGGTTTGGTGCTGTTATCTATTTTAGTAATTGGATTTCATATCATAGTATTGATCTACAGCCTGCTTTTTTCTTTTTTTACCCGAAACCTGTTAGAAAGTAAAGATCAGATCAAATATGGTTTAATCTTTTTCTTAACGGGTTTAAACCTGTACTTTCTACTTATATCGGGAGGTTATTTTGAATTGAATTATTTCATCTTTATAGGGATCATTGATCTGCTCTGCATAGGTTATATTACAAAAAGCAGCATCTTTAAAATACTAAAAAAGCCCGGTAATTAAATCTATCGGGCTTTTTCAATTTTTTAAATCTTATTTTTTAGGAAGTAAAACAGTGTCTACAACATGGATAACACCATTTGACTGATTAACATCGGCAATAGTAACTTTCGATTTGCTGCCATTCTCGTCACTTATATACAAGTCTTTTCCTTTCATCCATGCGGTCAGTGTTCCTCCGCTTACAGTTTTAAGAACTGCTTTTCCTTTCCCTGCCTTAATTGCTTCAGCAATATCCGCAGAATTCATTTTACCTGAAACGACATGATAAGTAAGAATGTTTTGCAATTGTTTTTTATTTTCCGGTTTTAATAAAGTTGTAACAGTGCCTTTTGGCAGTTTATCAAAAGCGGCATTGGTTGGTGCAAAAACAGTAAAGGGGCCTTTTCCCTGCAGAGTTTCTACCAGTCCGGCGGCCTTTACAGCAGCAACAAGGGTGGTATGATCTTTTGAATTAACAGCATTCTCAATTATATTCTTGTTTGGGTACATAGGTGCTCCGCCTACCATTACTGATTTTTGGGCAAAAGATGTAAAACCAAATGCCATAACTAAAGCTAGTGCCAATAAATATTTTCCAGTTTTCATAATGAAATGTTTTTTAAGTTATAATTTCATTTACGGAGAGAAAACTGTTTTGGTTTTTAAAATAAGTTCCGGACGGGTTCCAATTTAACTTCAAGAATGCGAAAAATCCGCTGCAAAACGCGATATAACTGGCTTTATTACTTCTGAAAATATTTCTCATCCAAACTCATTTTATTCATTTTTTATTATTATTTTTAGAAATAAAATATTTTATTATGAACAATTTACCTCAAAAAGTAAGAAGTAAAAAATTAAACTCAAGAGTTGATTTAACTGCCATGGTCAGTGTTTCTTTTTTGATGATCATATTCTTTATGGTCGTGGGTGAATTATCAAAACCAAAAGTAATGGATCTTAGTCTGCCGGAAAAATATCAGCAGCCTGAAGGAGTAATTATTTGCGGATTAGGAAACCATGATCGCACTATAACCGTTTTATTAGATAAAAACAACAAAGTAATTACGTATTCAGGATTCTTGTTTGCTCCTATGCAGGGGCCCAAAAAACTAAGTTATGGTAAAAATGGAATCCGCCAGGAATTAGAAAACAGGAAAAAAAAGATCCTGGAATATTCAGCTGCCCTAGGGAGACCTAAATTTGGGCCAATTGTAATAATCAAACCCAGTAAAGAAAGCAACTTTAAGAATCTTATCGATATACTGGATGAAATGGCCATTACAGGAATCGACACTTATGCAATTGTAAATGATTTTTCTCCTGAAGAATACAAACTATTAGCTTCAAATTAGTTCTTTAACTGTCTAAAATAAAAACCATGAAAAATCTACCGCAAAAAGTACGAAGTAAAAAACTGCGCTCCGGAGTTGACTTAACTGCTATGGTCAGTGTTTCTTTCCTGTTGATTATATTTTTTATGCTGGTTGGGGAGTTATCAAAACCTAAAGCAATGGATTTTGCTCTGCCAGACCGATATCGTGGCTGCGGCGGCAGCATAGCCTGTGTGAAAGCAGATCGCTTGTACACTATTTTATTGGATGAAAATGATAAAATCATTACCTATTCCGGTTTGTTGGAATATGATTCCGGAACTGCCAAAAAAGTTCAGTTTGGAAAAGAAGGAATTCATAAAGAAATCACCAGGAAAAAGAAAGAAGTAAATGATTATATGATATCGGTTGGAAAACCAAAAAGCGGTGTCATAGTCATTATCAAACCAAGTTCGAAAAGTAATTTTAAAAACCTGATTGATATTTTGGATGAAATGAAAATTATGAATATCGATACTTATGCGATTGTAGATCAATTCACAACAGAAGAATCTAAGCTATTAGCTTCAAATTAATTCTTTAACTGTCTAAAATAAAAATCATGAAAAATCTGCCGCAAAAAGTACGAAGCAAAAAACTGCGTACCGGAGTTGATTTAACTGCTATGGTCAGTGTTTCTTTCCTGTTGATTATGTTTTTTATGCTGGTTGGAGAATTATCAAAGCCAAAATCTCTCTCTAAGTTTACCGGATCGCGATCCTGTCTGTGGTGGGATACGCAGCATTGCGTGTTATGACGGAAGTCGTTATTATACTGTTCTTTTGGGTGATAATGATAAAATAATAACATATGCCGGTTTATTAGAGAGCCCGATAGAAAAACCAAAAGAAACAAATTATAGCCAAACAGGGTTTCATACTGATCTTACTCTTGTTAACCAAAAAATTCTGGAATATTCTACTGCATTAGGCAAGCCAAATAATGGACCAATTGTTTTTATAAAACCATCTGGTAAAAGCAATTATGGTAATTTAGTGGATATTTTGGAAGAATTGAGAATTGCAAATATCAAGAATTACGTAATCGTAAATGAATTTACTCCTGAAGAATCAAAATTATTAGCTTTAAATTAATCCTGTCAAAATAAAAACATGAAAAATCTGCCGCAAAGAATAAGAAGCAAAAAACTGCGCTCCGGAGTTGACTTAACTGCT
Source organism: Flavobacterium sp. FG19 (assembly GCF_057809475.1). Classification (NCBI taxonomy): domain Bacteria; kingdom Pseudomonadati; phylum Bacteroidota; class Flavobacteriia; order Flavobacteriales; family Flavobacteriaceae; genus Flavobacterium; species Flavobacterium sp. FG19. The sequence goes on from NZ_JBMDKA010000023.1 coordinate 76,519, forward strand.
ATGGTCAGTGTTTCTTTTTTGCTGATTATATTTTTTATGGTAGTGGCTGAATTAAGAAAACCTAAATCTATAGAACTTCATGCACCAAACTGTACCGCTGAGGAATACCGTTATATCGGGTGCTTTAATCCCGATGAAAATCGAACTATGACCATACTTTTAGACGGTAACAATAGAATTGTAACGTATTGCGGGCTGATTTTTGCACCTATTAACGGGCCAAAAGAAGTAAAGTATGGTAAAACCGGCATCAGAAAACAATTATTAGAACAAAATAAAAAAGTTCTGGAATATTCAGCGCAGCTTGGCAAACCAGGAAGAGGCGTAACCGTAATCATCAAACCTGGTAAAAAATCCAACTACGGAAATCTGGTCGAGATTCTGGATGAGATAAAAATCTGTAATATAAACTCTTATTCCATCGTTGATTCTTTTACTCCGGAAGAAACCCAACTATTAGCTTTCAATTAAACTATTTGTAAGCATGTAAATCTCTAAAGACTAACATAAAAAAAAGTCCCACATTGTCATGGGACTTTTACATTTAAATCTTATCTCTTAATAAATTTAGCACCGGAACTGCCTTTATCTGATTTGATTACAATCAAATAATTACCAGCTGCGAGCTTAGAAACATCTATATCTGAAACTGATTTTGCATTTGGCACAGCAATCACTAACTGCCCGAGAATATTGTAAATTTCAATAGATTTTATTTCTATGTTCTGAGAACTGCCTAATTTTAAAGAATTCTGTACCGGATTAGGATACAGCGTGAAATAATTAGAAAATTCGAAATCTTTAGTACCTAATGTCTTAAAAGTAGATGTTGCTTTATTCGTTAAAATTGGGTAATTGTAATCAAAATAAATATTAGCTTCATTGGTAAATGAATCTCCTGTAACAAGTGTTGGTTTCGTTTTGATTTTAAAAGCAATATAACCGTCGTTATTGGCATCATCAAAAGGAAGATTAATATTTTCGAAAATGAATTCTACTTTATTTTCTGCAGAAATTTTTGTCACAAAAGAATGACTTGAACTGGTTGAAATCAAAGTTGAAATATCGAATTTGGTCAAATCAATCATATCTTTTACCACAATATTCTGTGCCGGATAAGTTCCCGTATTTTCAAATCGGATCATATAATGTACATATTCACCAATTAACTCCGGAGTAATGACATCACCTTCCAGACATGTTTTATCGTTTGGATCATAGGAACCAACTACTGTTTGATTTAAAGTAAAGGAATTATCTAAAGGTGTTTTATCGGTCTCCTGAGAAGTAATCAATGCTTTGTATTTTAGTATATCACCATTATTAACTGCTGGTTGATCTGTTGGTTTGTTTACTTTAAAAGTCAAACCAATATCTTTAGTAGCAAATGGAAGTAAATTTGAAAAATTCCAGGACAAACCATTGCTTATTTGGCTTTCTACCGCCTGGCTTGAATCTTTAAAATCTAAAACATCGTCATTAAAAATTAAACTAATAGAACCAGACTGCGTAACGTTACCTTTATTTCTATATACTAATTTGTATTTTGCGTCAAATCCCGGACGCGCCGCTTCTGTAGGTATTAAAACTATTTCTAAGTCAGGTTCATTTCCATTTGATGAAATACAGAAATCCTGCGTATAAGGACTTGTTTCTGCTGGAAAATTCACAGTTATTGATGTTGGAGAAACTGTAAAATAATTTGGGTTTTCTATAATTGGTCTGATAGTTACTACTCCTGCCTGAACCGGGATTGCATAAGACGAATTATTGGCAGAGTAAAAACTACCCGAATTTGTTCCGTTCGTAATTGTATACTTTAAATTTGAAAATACTGAATTATTCGGCAAGCATTCTTTATTATCAAAATTATATCTGTTTGTTCCATTAATAATATAATAAGCTTTACCCGGAACAAAATTACAATAGGTATTTATTTCACAATTTTTTGGATTACCCAAAAGCTGCTGATAATACTTAATATTCTCGTCGTCAACACATAAATATTTTAGATTAGGTGCTCCTATCGAATAACCAGATGATGCTTTTCCGTTTTTCAGCAATAAATAGAGCAAAGAATCAACATAATAAAGACTTAAATTCTGAAGCTCCTTTAATGAAGACAAATCCAGAAACTCTATTTTACCTGAGGAGCCATTGAGCGATTTGAGATGTGGAATCTTAGTTACATCTAAATTCAAAAGACCACTTCTTTCATAATTTAATGACTCTAAATTTTCAATACCAGATAAATCAAGAGTTGTCATTGATGTGTTAAAAGCACAATCTAACACTTTTAGCACGGGCAAAACACCCAGTGTTAAAGTTCCCATTTTGTTTTTACCACAGTATATTTCTGCTAAACTATTACATTGAGAAACTGTCAGGCTATTTAATTGAGGCTTAAAAGAATCACCCTCACAAACTAAAGTCTTGAGTTTAGACATATTTGAAATAGTCAAACTATTTAACGAATTACTGCTGCAGTTTAAATATTCTAAATTTTGACACTTTGAAACATCAAAACTTGTTAAACTATTATAGAGAAATCGAAGCGTTTTTACTTTTGTAAGAGCTGTAAAATCCAGACTGGTCAAACTATTTGAACTGCAATCCAGATATTCTAAATTTGGTAAACCAGATAAGTTTAAAGTTTTTATGGCATTAAAGCGACAATCTAAATATTCCAGTTTGTTTAAATTATCAAGAGTTAATGAAGCAAGGCGGCTTTCGAAACAGTACGCTTTTTTTAAATTCACCAATCCGGTAAAATCTAAACTGGTTATAATAGTCCCGTAAGATCTTAATTCTGCTAGTTTTGTCAGACCTGATAAATCTAAAGAAGATATTGACAATCTGCTGCAATCTAAATATTCCAAATCTGTTAATCCGGAAACATCAACGGCAGAAAGATTATTACAATGATTTGTATCAAGATATTTTAATTTTGTTAATCCTGAAATTTTCAAATATTTCATCTGATGAGTTTCAGAACAAGTAAGTTTTTCCAGATTTTTAAGTAAGGTCAGATCAAGTGTCTGATTATAAAAACCCGAACAGTTTAAGTCTTTTAAGTTTGTAAAATATTCAATTCCTGACAAACTTAGAATAATCCCTACTCTAACAGGCATGTCGGTATTAAGTTTATATACATTTAAAGCCTCGCTTAATTCAATTTCTTTGTCGTCATTTAAATCAATTTTGATTGGATTTCCATTAACGTCCTGAGCGATATCATTGGTTGTGTCCGCCTTAAGCAAAGTTTGTTTAAATGTAACATCCGGAATAGTAATTATTTGAGCATTCATCCCTGTGAAAAAGCATAAAGCCAAAGTTAAAAAGTAGAGTTTCTTCATATTTGGAAATTTTAAACAAAAGTAGCTTTTTAACAGAATAACACAACTTTAATTGTTAAAATTTTCAAAACGTTTTACTTACATTCTAAAAAAAAAGTCCCACATTGCTGTGAGACTTTCTATTTCAGGAAACTTGAGAATTATTTTTTCTCAGTTTTTTCCATTTTAGCTTTAAGAGCAGCTAATACGTCGTTGTTGTCACCTAAAGTCGCAGCTGGTGCGTTAGTAGATGCAGCAGAAGTATTTTCAGCAGCAGCTTTTACATTTTTCTCTTCTTCTTCTCTGAAGATAGCAGTGTGAGAAGCTACAACTCTTTTGAATTCTTTGTTGAACTCAATAACTTTGAAATCAGCAGTATCACCTTTTTTCAATTTCTTTCCGTCTTCTTTTTCAAGGTGACGAGTAGGAATGAAAGCAACGATATCATCTCCGAATTCTACAGTAGCTCCTTTGTCAACGATTTCAGAAATCTCACCGTTGTGGATAGTTCCTACAGCGAAAGAATCTTCGTATTGATCCCAAGGATTAGCAGTAGTTTGTTTGTGACCTAAAGATAATTTACGTCCTTCAACATCTAATTCTAATACTACAACATCAAGTTTTTCACCAACGTTTACAAACTCAGATGGGTGTTTAATTTTCTTAGTCCAAGAAAGATCAGAAATGTAGATTAATCCATCAATTCCTTCTTCTAATTCTACGAAAATACCAAAGTTTGTGAAGTTTCTAACGATACCTGTATGTTTAGAACCTACTGGGTATTTAGAAGTAATGTCAGTCCATGGATCCTGAGTCAATTGTTTGATACCTAATGACATCTTACGATCTTCTCTGTCAAGAGTTAAGATAACTGCTTCAACAACATCTCCAACTTTCACAAAGTCCTGAGCAGAACGTAAGTGAGTTGACCATGACATTTCAGAAACGTGGATTAAACCTTCAACACCTTCAGCAACTTCGATAAATGCACCGTAATCAGCGATTACCACTACTTTACCTTTTACTTTATCACCAATTGTTAAGTTAGCATCTAAAGCATCCCATGGGTGAGCGTTTAATTGTTTCAATCCTAATTGAATTCTTGTTTTCTCATCATCGAAATCAAGGATTACAACGTTTAATTTTTGATCTAATTCAAGAACTTCACTTGGGTGGTTGATTCTGCTCCAAGAAAGGTCAGTAATGTGAATTAATCCGTCAACACCACCTAAGTCAATGAACACACCATAAGAAGTAATGTTTTTAACAACACCTTCTAATACTTGTCCTTTTTGTAATTGACCGATGATTTCTTTTTTCTGTACTTCAATATCAGCCTCGATAAGAGCTTTGTGAGATACAACAACGTTTTTGAATTCGTGGTTGATTTTTACCACTTTGAATTCCATCATTTTGTTTACATATACATCGTAGTCTCTGATTGGCTTAACGTCAATTTGAGATCCAGGTAAGAACGCTTCGATTCCGAATACGTCAACAATCATACCTCCTTTAGTTCTGCATTTAACAAAACCGTTAACGATTTCTCCAGTTTCATTTGCTGCAATAACTCTATCCCAAGATTTGATAGTACGTGCTTTTCTGTGAGATAATACTAACTGACCTGTTTTATCCTCACGGATGTCGATTAATACTTCTACTTTGTCACCTACTTTTAAATTTGGGTTGTAACGAAATTCGTTTAAAGAAATAACACCTTCAGATTTAGCATTGATATCAACGATAACGTCTCTATCTGTAATTCTAACAACAACTCCTTCTACTACTTCTTCCTGATCTGTAGCAATGAAAGTTTTTGATACTAGTTCCTCAAACTCTTGTAAGTTTTTCTCATCTACTGCATCGATTCCTTCTTGGAAGTTGTGCCAGTTAAAATTTGCTAAAAACTCTTCTTGTGATTTTGTTTGTTCAGACATGCTGATAAAAAAATTTGTATTCTGTTTTTCTTGAGTTTCATTAAGCAGTAGAAAATACAGAAGTTGTTTTACATAAATAGTTGATACCTAAAGGAAACTCTTCTTTGCCAAAAGGTCTGCAAAATTACTACAAATATTTGAACTTACAAAATAAATTAAAGATTACCAGCCAATTATTTAAAAGAAAAAGATTTTAACTCGTTTTAGACATAATGTCTTTTTAAGACCCTACCGATTTAAACAAAAAAAGCTTTGCCAAAAAATTATTCTTTTAACAAAAGCTTCTCTAAATCAAGCTCAAACTCCATATCTCTCAACTCGTTAAGCACGTATAATAAAATCTAAAAAACTTTTCCATGTCTTGAATTCTCACTCGTTTGTGTCCAAACTTCAGCTCTGGCAAACTTACGGTTTTCAAAATGCAACTCTAAATTTGGCAAAACACCAAATGAACTTTGAGTTCCTATATCAAATCTCAAACATAAGTAATGGGAATTAAATGCATTACTTTCTCCAGACCAAAATAAATTTAAAGTCGAAAAATTAATTTCCGGAATCTTTTTTAATTTGTCCTGAGGGACATATAAACTTTTGTCTTTAAAAGCAATCTTAAACAATGTCCAGTTATTCCCATTAGATTGTACAGTTACAATTTCCCCTGTTTTGTAAAATAATTGCACTTCCGATATTACTATTCTCTTATTGATAATATCCTGACAGAATTTTTCTAATTTTACATCCTTATAATCAAAACGAACTACTTCACTGTTTTGCGTAATAAAAATAAGCCGTTGCGGAACTTCAATCCGATCTTTATGTGCATCCATAGTACTAAAAACAAAAAATAAAAGAATTAGAAATATTGATTTACTATTTTTCATATCAATAAAGCAGGCATCAAATTATAAATCTAAACATTAAAAACTATACTTAAACTAAGAAACCTGTAAACTCTGATTCTCAATTTTCACATTAAAACTTATTTCAGCCTGTAATGCTTTAAAAACCTTAATTACAGTATCAATTGTCGCACTGTTTGCGCTGCTTTCTAATTTAGAAATCTGAGCCTTTTTAACACCAATTAATTCTCCTAATTGTTCCTGAGTAAGATTCCTTTCCTTTCTGGCAGTTTTAATCATTCTGCCTAATAAATCCATGCTAAGCTCGTACTCATATTGATCTCTTTCAGGAGTTCCTATTTCACCAATATACTTATCTTTCATTTCTGAAAGCGAATATGATTTCAATTCTTTCTTTCCCATGCTTTCAAACTTTATTTATTTTCAAAATAATTATCTTTTATTTTCTTTGCCCTTTCAATATCACTTAAAGGAAAATTTATCAGCCTCTTCCAAAAATTTTGTTTCAAAATATTTCATCAAACTTTCGTATAACAAAAACACCACAAAAAGTTTCTAAAATTAGAAACTTTTTGTGGTGTTTTTTATTTTATTAGATCTGTTTTTTCCTGAAAACCTAACTTCAAAGATTAGGAATCTTAATGACTCAAATTCTCAATTTCTTTTGGATCATGTTTGTGTTTAAATAAAACAGCAAAAGCAATCGCAATTACCAAAGCATAAAGTGCAAAAGAAAGCCAGATAGTATGCCAGTCTTTCATTAAAACCGGATTTGCAAAAATTCCATCAGAAGAAATTGAATTCCCTTGGCTTTTTACAAATTCTACCATCTTTTCATTTGAAGCGTCTGTTTGTAAAAATCCTGCTAATTCAGTTGTATTAACGAATGATTTTGTAAAGAAACGGTCGATTGCCCATCCAGAAGTTAAACTACCTAAAACCGCTCCTACTCCATTGGTCATCATCATAAATAATCCTTGGGCCGAAGAACGGATTTTAGAATCGGTATTGCTTTCTACAAATAAAGAACCTGAAATATTAAAGAAATCAAACGCCATTCCGTATACAATACAAGACAGAATAATCATCCACAAACCATTTACCGGATCTCCAAAAGCAAACAATCCAAAACGCAGAACCCAGGCCAGCATACTGATCAGCATTACTTGTTTGATACCAAAACGTCTTAAGAAAAACGGAATTGCTAATATAAATAACGTCTCAGAAACCTGAGAAATCGACATGATAATGGTCGAATATTTTATAACAAACGAATCTGCATATTTTGGAAAATGTTTAAATTCATCCAAAAACACATCTCCATAAGCATTTGTTAGCTGAAGTGCTCCTCCTAAAAACATAGAAAAAACAAAAAACAAAGCCATTTTGTAGTTCACAAACAATTTAAAAGACTCTAAACCTAAAGTTTCAATCCACGTTGCATTTTCTTTAATCAAACGCTGCGGCTTGCATTTAGGCAGTGTAAAAGCATAAATCCCTAAAATCAAAGCTCCAACACCTGCGATATAAAACTGATATTCAGTTGCTTTACTCCCGCTTAAATTTGTAATCCACATAGCCACAATAAAACCAATGGTTCCCCAAACACGAATTGGCGGAAAATCTTTTACGATATTTTTATTATTTAATTTTAATGAAGTATAAGATATAGAGTTACTTAAAGCAATTGTCGGCATATAACAGCACATAGCCAAAAGCATTACAACAATAAAATTATCCGGAGTTGTTACTTGTGCAATTCCAAACAAAACTACAGCGTACACAATATGAAGAATTCCGTATAATTTTTCAGCATTTACCCATCTGTCGGCAATAATTCCGGTTAATGTAGGCATGAATAAAGAAGCAATTCCCATGGTTCCAAATACCAAACCAAACTGTGTTCCTTCCCAATTTTTGGTTCCAAACCAATAATTTCCAATTGTAATCAGCCAGGCTCCCCAAACAAAAAACTGAAGAAAGCTCATTACGATTAACCTGTTTTTAATTCCCATACGATGAATTGTATTTTTAGTAAAAATGAAGTCGTAAAACTAGCATTAAAAATAATATCTACAAAAAATTAATCTATTTTAACAACATCGTTTACTAATTCTAAAACGGCAGCAAACTGCTCCTCTCTGCTTAAGTAAGAATTATCAATCTCTATGGCATCCTCCGCAATTATTAAGGGTGAATCTTCGCGATGTGTATCAATATAATCTCTTTCAACTACGTTTTTTAAAACCTCTTCGTACGAAACATCATTCCCTTTTTGTTTCAGCTCGTCAAAACGTCTCTGTGCACGGGTTTCTGCGCTGGCTGTCATAAAAATTTTAAGTTCTGCATTAGGAAAAACTACCGTTCCAATATCCCTTCCATCCATCACTATCGCCTTATTAACGCCCATTTCCTGCTGTTGTTCGACCAGTTTGGCTCGTACTTCTGAAACTTCAGCCACTTTACTGACAAAATTTGAAACTTCAATTGTCCTGATTTGTTTTTCAACATTCTCCCCGTTCAGATACATTTCAGCAAAACCCAAATCAGCATTAAACCTGAACTCCAGCTGAATTTTTGGTAAAGCCGCTATCAGAGCTTCTTTGTCAAAAAAATCAGGTCCGATAAAGGTATTCTGCATCGCAAAATAAGTTACTGCACGATACATTGCTCCCGTATCTACGTATACATATTCAAGTTCTTTGGCAAGCTGTTTCGCTAAAGTGCTTTTTCCGGTTGATGAAAAACCATCAATCGCAATTGTTATTTTTTTCAATTTATATTGTTTTTATTATTTTTTCTTAAATACTTTTTGTGACTATCCAATAGTGAATACCTGTTGCAAATGTAACCATCTTTCTTTTTATACCGAACTTGCAGAAATAATTAAAAAGCAGTAAATTCTTCTTTTATTCACCAAAAGACAAAATGATCTGAGGCCAGAAATCATCAGTTTAAAAAAAATTTATAAGCTGATTAAAAACTTTTTAGGCTATAACTAAAAAAATTATTGCAAATTTAATACTAGCCCGAAAAGACTTGTATTGGCAGCCAAAGTATATCTGGAATAGGAATAATTGAATTTTAGTTTATTCATTTTTATTCCCAGCCCTAATGAAACACCGGAAAAATTACGCTGTTCATTAACTCTGAGCTCTTCTCCTCTTCTGAAATTATAGCCTAAACGAATATTAAAAGCCCGTTTTGGAAACAATTCCACACCAAAAATAACGTGACGTAAAGCATTATTTACGAACGAAACTTTCTCAGCACTTGTTGAGCCGTCGATATTAGTTTCTCCTCGAACGGGATTTGAAAAAGAAATATTCCACTGCTGTAAATTTTCCAGAGTAAGATGCCAGCGGATGGGAACGTGTTCCAGTTCCTGAGAAACCCCGGCCGTAATTTCAAAAGGTAAATTCTCCTGTATTCCGGAGTAGGTCTTAAACTGTGTTCCTATATTACGAAATACAAGTGCGAAATTAATATCATTTTCCTCTACGACATATAAGAAACCTAAATCAACAGCAGCTCCAATCGAATTATAACTCTCTAATGTAGAAGTGATCAATTTAGCATTAGCACCAATATGCAGGTTGGTAAAGGGTACATTGTAAGCATATCCCAAAGAAAGCGCCCCTTCACTTCCTGTAAAATCAGAAGTAGCCTGACCATTTTCATCATATCCTTCAAAAGAACCGTAATTAATATAATTAACCCCGGCATAAAAAGTCTGCACATGGCGGTCGTAAGTATACGCATAAGAAGCCGTTCCGTAAGAAGCTTCTCCATAATAATTACCATAATTCAGCGCCAGATGATTGTCCATATCCTCGTTTAAAACAGCAGGGTTAGACATGGCCTGATTAACGTCTTCGTCATAAATAGTGATAACCTTCCCGCCCAGTGCCGCCTGACGCGGAGATGTTGTTAAATTTAAAAACTGATAAGTGTAACGACCTCCAATCTGTCCGAAAGAAACCGAACAAACGAATAAGAATAAAAAAAGTAGAGGTTGTTTTGGCATTCTTTTTTGGCGCTCCTATATGGGACTAACGCAGACGCAAAGATAAAATTATATAAGTCAAAAATAAAATACAATACAGAAATTCCAAATTCTGAAATTCCAAATTCCAAAACAGAAGTTTTTAAACCGGAATCCGGCTGCGGACAATAACAAACAGGTAAAGCTATTTCTTTATTCCAGTCACCGCAAACAGAACATCAAAAAAAATCCAAATTTCAATCTAAAGTTTTTAAATTGGAATCTGGACTTTTAATATTGGAATTTTTAAGAATATCTTATTTCAACTGCTTGGCATTTTTAACATTCTGATCTGTCAGTGCAATAGCCAGTACTTCACTCATTTCTTTTACATAATGAAAGACAAGACCTTCCAGATATTCTTCTTTAATTTCATCGATATCACTTTTGTTTTCATGACATAAAATGATTTCTTTGATACCGGCACGTTTGGCTGCCAGGATTTTCTCTTTAATTCCGCCTACAGGCAGTACTTTTCCTCTTAGAGTAATTTCCCCGGTCATAGCAAGGCTTTTCTTTACTTTTTTCTGAGTTAGTAAAGAGACCAAAGAAGTCAGCATGGCAATACCGGCACTTGGTCCGTCTTTTGGCGTAGCTCCTTCCGGTACATGCAGGTGAATATTGTATTTTTGAAATAACTCTATTGACAAACCTAGCTTTTTAGCATTGGCCTTAATATACTCCAGGGCAATAGTAGCTGATTCTTTCATTACATTCCCAAGATTTCCGGTAATGGTTAAAGCGCCTTTTCCTTCAGAAATCAAAGATTCGATAAACAAAATATCACCGCCAACACTTGTCCAGGCCAGCCCTGTTACTACACCAGCAACATCATTGTTTTCGTATTTATCACGTTCTAATCTCGGAACTCCCAAAACTTTAACGATATCCTCGTCAGTCACTTTTTTATTGTAATCCTCTTCCATAGCAACAGCTTTGGCTGCATTACGAATTACCTGTGCAATTTTGGTTTCTAAATTACGAACACCTGATTCTCTGGTATATCCTTCTACAATTTTTTCCAGCTGCTTTTTACCAATAGTAAGGTCCTTTGCTGTCAAACCGTGTGCTTCCAGCTGTTTTGGAAACAAATGTCTTTTTGCGATTTCAACTTTTTCTTCTATGGTATAACCTGACATTTTAATTACTTCCATTCTGTCACGCAAAGCCGGCTGAATCGCCGCCATGTTATTGGAAGTAGCAATAAACATCACTTTAGATAAATCGTATCCCATTTCCAGGAAGTTATCGTAAAAAGCGTTGTTTTGTTCCGGATCTAAAACTTCTAATAAAGCTGAAGACGGATCGCCGCTGTTTCCATTTGATAACTTATCAATCTCGTCCAGAATGAAAACAGGATTCGAAGTTCCGGCCTTTTTAAGGCTCTGGATAATACGTCCCGGCATCGCTCCGATATACGTTTTTCGGTGTCCGCGAATTTCCGCCTCATCACGTAAACCACCTAACGAAATACGAACATACTCACGTCCAAGCGCTTCTGCAACCGAACGTCCGATAGAAGTTTTACCAACCCCCGGAGGCCCTGTTAAACATATAATAGGAGATTTCATGTCATTTCGCAGTTTTAAGACCGCCAAATGCTCAATCATTCTTTTCTTTACTTCTTCAAGTCCGGAATGATCTTTGTCTAATATCTTTTGAGCATGTTTTAAGTCGAATTTATCTTTAGAATATTCTCCCCAGGGCAATTCTAAAAATAACTCTAAATAATTACGCTGAATCCCAAAATCAGGAGACTGCGGGTTCATTCGACGCATTTTTGACAATTCTTTTTCGAAATGTTTCTGCGTTTTTTCATCCCATTTTTTGGTTTTCGCTTTCTGTCCCATCTCATCCATTTCCTCTTCCTGCGAAACGCCTCCAAGTTCTTCCTGAATGGTTTTCATTTGCTGGTGAAGGAAATATTCGCGCTGCTGCTGGTCTAAATCAAAACGGACTTTTGACTGAATGTCATTTTTCAATTCTAATTTCTGCAGTTCTACGTTCATGTAACGAAGCGTTTCCAGAGCACGTTCTTTTAATCCGTTTATCGATAAAAGGCCTTGTTTTTCTTTTACTGATAAATTCATATTTGAAGATACAAAATTGATTAAAAACGACTGGCTTTCAATGTTTTTAATCGCAAAAGTAGCTTCAGAAGGAATATTTGGGCTCTCTTTAATAATCTGAATGGCCAGTTCTTTAACTGAATCTAAAATAGCTGTAAATTCGCTGTCATTTTCGTCAGGACGTTCCTCTGCCACTTCTTTTATAGTAGCCGTCATATAAGGATCTTCTGAAACCACTTCATCAATTTCGAAACGTTTTTTCCCTTGTAAAATAACCGTTACGTTTCCGTCAGGCATTTTTAGTACACGTAAAATACGGGCCACTGTTCCTACCTTATGAATATCGTCTTTTGACGGATCTTCGTCCTCTTCATTGATCTGGGAAACAACACCAATTATTTTTCCGCCGGCATTGGCATCATTTATTAATTTAATTGATTTATCTCTTCCGGCTGAAATTGGTATTACTACACCCGGAAATAAAACCGTATTTCTTAAAGGTAAAATAGGCAGTGAAACAGGAAGCTCTTCATTGTTCATTTCCTCCTCATCTTCCGGAGTCAGTAATGGGATTAATTCTGCTTCTGAATCAAATTCCTGAAGTGACAGATTGTCAATAGTAAGTATTTTATGATTTGACATAATAGTATATAAGTCGTTTTGTCATTAAAAGTTCAATCTAAATTGCAAACAGTGTTGTAAAAGCGTTTCTTTTAACCAAACTCTTCATTTGCAAGACAGGTCGTAAAAATAGACAATCATTATGCCAAATCCAACAACGTCAGATTTGAATTCGTATAAAAAGAAGAAAGCATAAAAAAAGGCCGAAATTAATTTCGACCTTTTAATTCATATTTCCAGATTCGCTTAGTTTAATTTATGAGATACCAATTCAGATGATGCATCACCTAAAACAAACTTAATTACCCCGACTCCTTTTGCCATCCAGTATTCTGCTTCATATAAACCGGCAGATTCTCCTTCCATTGTAATTTCCTGTTTAAATTTGAAATGAATAACATCTTTATAAACGACACCTTTTACCGTTGTCGTTATTCCCTTTTCTACAATAGTACCGGTATATTTTGTTGTTGATGAAATACTTCCCAATCCCGTGTAAGTCGTCGTCTGTGTATAACTTCCCGTCCAGGTTTGATTTACATCAAGGTAATCTTTAAAGAAAAGAAATTCGTATCCGCTTACTTTTCCTGTCAGGCCGTTAACATTAATATTAATATCATCAAGTTTGATATAATAATCCCCTGATGTTTTTTTAAGAGAGGCTGAAACTGAACCTCCAATTTCACTTGAAGAAGCGGTAAGAAATTTATCAAACTTAAAATAAGTGGCTCCGCTTACATTTTCGGTACTGATGATTTTCATGCTAGTTTCATTACCACTCTGACTTAAGACCCATTGATTGCCTACTGCAGCAGGCCAGTAATCATTTTGCGAAGCTTCCGGTGTCTGCTCGTCAGAACCTGAATCGCTTGAACAGGAAGTAAATAGTGCCGTTGATACCATTAGCGCTATCAGCGCAAGGTTTTTCATTTTTTTCATAGGATTATATTTGTTTTTTGGTACTTCAAAAATAAACAAACGGTCGTATTTTTTACTTATTTTTAACAAAATATTTCCTATACCAACAAACAGAATAAACAACTACTAATCAGATGTTTACAATATAAAACTCTACTATTATCTCCTGCCTCTAAAAAATATTTGAAAAAAAAGTAACATTATTGTATCGAAACTGTAACAAACCAAAAAAAGCAAAGTCATTATAAAAAACCAGCAACCATTACTTGAGTATAACTAATCAAAATATCGAAGAATTAATTGCGCTTTGTAAAAGCAATCATCAGAAAGCCCAATTCGAAGTTTACAATCGCTATTGTAAGGCTATGTATAACGTAGCTTTCAGAATTGTAAAAGACGAGCATTTTGCACAAGACGTCATGCAGGAGGGTTTTTTGAAAGCTTTTACCAAGATTAACGATTACAAACAGGAAGTAGCGTTTGGCGCATGGCTCAAAAGAATCATTATTAATTATAGTATTGATTTTTATAAAAAGAACAATGCGTTCCAGATCGAAGACCTGAACAAATCGCTTTACAAAATAGAGGAAACAGACACTATTCTATCTGAAAACATTGATCTGAATTCACTTAAAGTGAAACAGGTCCTGGAGGTTATTTCGGGTTTAAAAGATAATTACCGAATGGTACTGACGCTCTTTTATATAGAAGGATACGATCAGGAAGAAATCTGCGAAATATTAAACATTAGTTATGCTAACTGCAGAACAACACTCAGTCGGGCAAAAGAAAATTTACGTAAAAAATTAGAGGAACTATGAAAAAGGAAGATGATGCAATAGACAAATTGTTTAACCAGTTTGAGAATCAGTGGGATATTCAGGAACTAAATCCGGATCATCAGGTTGATTTTCTAAATAAATTAAACACAAAACAGCCAAAGAAAAAAAATTATGCCGCCTGGGCTATCGCTGCCTCTATTACGCTGTTGTTGGGAATATCCTTATTTTACAACAATACCGAAAAACCGCATGATCTTAAGTTTGCCTCAAAAGAAACCAAACGAACGGATTCTATCTTTACTATTCTGATCGAAAATGAGCTGGTTAAATTAAAAGAAAAAAGTTCTCCGGAGAACGAACAAATCATTAATGATGCCTTAAAACAAATGAAAGTCTTTGATGCCGATTATGAAAAGATCATCAAAGAAGTTCAGAAAAATGGCGAAAACAAACAGATAATTTATGCTATGATCAGCAATCTGCAAACCAGAATTTCATTCCTGCAGACTGTTTTACAGCGAATTGAAGAAAACGAAAACTTAAAAAACACATCCGATGAAAAGACATTATAATTTACTAATCTTACTTTTTTTGATTCCTTTTTTAGGATTTTCAAATGACGACACGTATATCACCAAGCAGAAAACGATCAAAAAAACGTATATCGTTAATTCTAATGCAGGAATTGACATTGAGAACAAATACGGTAATATCTCGGTATCTACCTGGGACGAAGATAAAATTGATCTTGACATTACTATTAAAGTAAACGGAGCCAACGAAAACTGGGTAAACGACCGCCTGAATACTATTGACGTTGATATTACGGCTTTAAAAGGAATGGTCACGGCGGTTACCAACATTGGAAATTCTGCTCTTAAAAGCAAAGGCAGCAACAATAGTTTCGAAATCAATTATATCATTAAAATCCCTAAAAACGGCTCTGTAAAACTGGTTAATAAATATGGTAATATCTCTACTCAAAATTTAGAATCTACTACAGATATCAGCTGCAAATACGGAAAAACAACTCTTGGAAAACTAAACGGATCCAGTAACCGCTTAGAAATTTCTTACTGTCAGAATTCAAGTATCGATTATATCAAAAGCGGTACGATAAACGCCCGTTATTCCGGTTTAAAAATCAATGATTCAGGAAATCTGAACTTAGATGCCAGCTATACTGATGTTACTCTGAATGAGGGGCAGAATATAAAATATGACTGCAACTACGGGAATTTTAAATTCCAGAAAATTAATTCATTAAACGGATCAGGAAATTATTTAACGATTGTAATAGGTGAAGTCTCAAACAGTCTGAATTTTGACACCAATTACAGTAAATTAAACGTTGGCACCATCTCTGAAAAAGCGGCCAATATCAGTATCAATTCAGGGTATACTGACGTGTCTCTGGGATATGATTCTAATTATGCTTTTGACTTTGATCTTTCAGGAAAATATACCGGAATTAAACATGATAATACCTTAGACATTACAAGTACTGAAGTGAAGAGTAATTCCAAAAGAATCAGTGGTTTTTATAAGAAAAAAGGACAAAACAAAGTGAATGTAAGTTCTAATTACGGAAATATATCACTAACCAAAAATTAATCATTAAAACAATCAAAAAATGAAAAGATCAATTTTACTTCTGGCATTAGCTGTGTTTCTGCTAACTGGAAACACCGCCGATGCACAGGACAAGAACAAGTTAAAAGGAAACGGGAAAGTTGTTACAGAAACCCGGACTACAAATGATTATGACAGCATTAAAATATCAGGTTTCTTTGATGTAGATCTGGTAGCCGGCAAAGAAGGAAAAATCACCCTTAAAGGAGAAGAGAATTTACTCTCGGCTATAAAAGTGGAGGTTGAAGATAATACGTTAAAAATTTATGTAGAAAGATTTACGAATATCAGACCAAGTGATGGCAGAAATATTCAGGTTGTCGTTCCTTTTGAAAAAATCTCAGAGTTAAATCTGGCAGGTTCAGGAAACATCAGATCAAAAGATGTTATCAAAGGGGATCATTTTTCTGTGAAACTTTCCGGTTCCGGCAATTTTAATCTGCCAATTGATGCTTCAAATGCCGAATTAAGTGTGAGCGGTTCTGGTAATATCAATTTAAAAGGTACGGCTGATACTTTCACTTCAAAACTTTCGGGATCCGGCAATATTGATGCATCTGATTTAAAAACCAAAAATGCAATAGCCAGTATTTCAGGTTCAGGGAATACTAAAGTAAGTTCTAACGAAAGTATTACAGCCAGAGTGTCAGGCTCAGGAAAAATTAAATATCTTGGAGATCCTGAAAAGAAAGATGTAAAAGTTTCAGGCTCAGGAACAATTGTAAAAGGTTAATTGATTTGTAAAAAATATCACGAATTTCAAAAAATGATCATCAATCAAATAATCCTGTAATTCGTGATATTCCTATTAGAAAGACGTTTCAGATTAATTTGAAACGTCTTTTTTATGAACTCTTCTTAGAAGGAAAATGGCAGTAATAAAGAATATTGCTAAAATTACAATCGCCGCACGCGGACTTCCGGTAATCTGATCGATAATTCCGTACACACACATTCCAATTACAATCCCTATTTTTTCGGCTACATCGTAAAAGCTGAAAAAGGAAGCGGTATCTTCTGTTTCAGGTAATAACTTAGAATAAGTAGAACGTGACAGAGCCTGAATACCTCCCATTACAATTCCGGCCAAAGTTGCCATTACATAAAAATGTATCGGCAGGTAAATGAAATAAACAAGTGCACAAAAAACTACCCAGATAAAATTAATCACAATAAGCGTTTTGATATTTCCATATTTTTCAGAAGCTCTGGATGTTGCTATAGCTCCTGCAACAGCCACTAACTGAATTAATAAAATACAGATAATCAAACCAATTGTACTTTCTTCTTTTGATGACCACTGAATTTCCTGAGCACCAAAATAAGTCGCTACCAGCATTACCGTCTGCACTGCCATACTCGAAACAAAGAAACCTCCTAAATATCTTCTCAATGGAACGTTTTGTTTTAATAATGCCCAAACTTTCTTTAGTTCCTTAAAACCATTAAAAACAACATTTTTAGTCAGTTTTTGAGTTATTTCCCTACTCCCATTCGGCAGATAATAATAGGTATACTGACTGAATAAAATCCACCATACACCCACCATCACAAAAGAATAACGCATGGCTTTCATCGCTGCTTCTCCATCGGTTCCTGAAATCCCGAATAATTTAGGTTTCATGATCATGGCCAGATTAATAATCAGTAAAATCACACTTCCTATATATCCTAAAGAATATCCTTTTGCACTAATTCTGTCCTGCTGCTCTTCAAAAGCGATATCCGGAAGATAGGAATTGTAGAAAACCAAACTTCCCCAATAGCCCAGTAAACCTAAAAAATAAAATAATAACCCAAGATAAATATCTGATAAATTAAACCAGTATAATCCCATACAGGACAATGCTCCCATGTAACAGAAGAATTTCATAAAAGCTTTTTTATTTCCCACATAATCAGCAATTCCAGATAGTAAAGGTGAAATAAAAGAAACTACTAAGAATGCCGCAGCCGTAATAAAACTAATTAATGCGGAGTTTTTCAAATGAAGACCGAATACATCGATATAATGATCGCGGTCAGAAAACAAAGCTTCGTAAAATATTGGAAACACGGCCGAGGCAATGGTAAGTGTATAAACTGAATTCGCCCAGTCATAAAACGCCCAGGCATTTAAAAGTTTTTTATCTCCTTTTGGTAGGTTTTTCATAGAAATGATTTTGTTAATGCGCTACGAATTTATCTAATTTTTATCATAATCAAACAGAATTTCCCTAAATCCTGCATTATTAAATTATAAAGAATTACAAAACAAAAAAAGCTATCCGGTTAACGAATAGCTTTAGATTATTTCTTAAAATGATTTTATTTTATCACTCCTACTTTAAGTGCAATTGATTTTGCTTCGGGAATTAAAGCTTTAATATTAGCGATCCTGGTAGCATCAGAAGGGTGTGTACTCATAAATTCAGGAGTACCTGATCCTCCGGATTTAGCAGACATTCTGCTCCAGAAAGCAATAGCATCATCCGGATTATAACCTGCAATTGCCATCAAGGTCAAACCAATTTTATCTGCTTCACTTTCGTTGCTTCTGCTGAAAGGAAGCATAACGCCATATTCTGAACCTAATCCGTAAGCCTGCGCAAATATTTGTCGGGTCGATTCTGTTTTACTGCTTGTTGCCGCATCTAAAGCCACACTTCCTATCTGCTGCAGCTGGGCAGCCGACATTCTTTGTGCGCCGTGATTAGCCAATGCATGCGAAACTTCATGTCCCATTACAGTTGCTAAACCAGCTTCGTTTTGAGTTATAGGTAAAATTCCTGAATACACTACTATTTTTCCTCCCGGCATACACCAGGCATTCACTTCTTTATTGTCTACCAGTTTATACTCCCAACGGTAGTCTTTTAAGTACTCTGACTGTCCTAAATAGGTTAAATATTTTTCGGCTGCTGCTTTAATTTTTAATCCCACAGTTTCAACACGTTTGGCATCTGCCGTTCCTGTAATCACTTTATTTTCAGATAAAAACTGACTATACTGCTGAAAGGAAGATGGAAACAGTTCACTGTTTGAAACAAAATTCAAATTCTTTTTTCCCGTTACAGGATTGGTTGCACAACTGCATACTAAAACAGCTGCAAAAAGGCTTGAAATTAGATGTTTTTTCATGATCTTAGTAAATTTAAACACACAAAAATACAATTAAAATTTCTTCGAAATTTATATAATTATTCAAAACGGTATCAGAATTTACTTATTCGCCTACAATATGAAGTTCATTAAACTCTTTATCAACGATTAAGAATTTATTGGCTTCAAAATTTACCTGATCAAATTCGATTTTTTCGTTGTCGATTTCGATTTCTGTTACTTTAAAAGGCAGTCCAATCAGGTTAATTTTATATTTGCTGTAAGGTGTGTCAAATTTTCCTTCTTTATGCAGCTGGATAATTAATTCTTTTTCTTTTCCAATACTTCTTAATGACAAAAAGCTGTAACGGCCTTTTTTATAATCATAACCATCCTGAGCGTCTTCGTACACTACTGATTTTTCTTTTCCGTGTTTATAGTATACGTCCAGTGTTAATTCGTCAAACTCCAGTTCGCCTACATACTGCTGAACCGGATATTTAGGAATTATGGCACCCGCTTTTACAAAAACCGGAATTTCATCAAACTTAGTATCCACCCAGATTTCTCTTCCTCCAACATACAATTCATTAGTCCAGTAGTTGTACCACTCACCTCTTGGGATATACATACGTCGTCCAACAGCATTAGGTTCCAGTATCGGGCATACTAAAATCTGATTACCAAAAATAAATTCA
This sequence comes from Flavobacterium sp. FG19, assembly GCF_057809475.1. NCBI lineage: Bacteria > Pseudomonadati > Bacteroidota > Flavobacteriia > Flavobacteriales > Flavobacteriaceae > Flavobacterium > Flavobacterium sp. FG19. Next base: position 96,497 of record NZ_JBMDKA010000023.1, read on the forward strand.
TCGTTGCGATAATGTGTTTGTGTATCGTCCTGATCAAAGTAAACCAAAGGTTTCAACATTGGAATTCCTTCTTCGATATACTGCCAGAACATGGTATATAAATACGGCAGCAGCTGATAACGCAGGCTGACAAATTTTCTGGTAATGTTAATTACCTCTTCGTCAAAGGCCCACGGCTCCTGATTTCCATGATCACCTGAAGAGTGTGTTCGGCAAAACGGATGGAAAACACCTAACTGAATCCATCGTGCATAAAGCTCCCCTGTTGGCTGCTCGGCAAATCCTCCAATATCAGAACCTGTAAAACCCATTCCGGATATCGACATTCTTTGTACCTGAATATTGGCAATCCACAAATGTTCCCAAGTAGCTACATTGTCACCGGTCCATGACGAAGTATATCGCTGTGCCCCGGAATAGGCCGATCTGGTAATAACAAACGGACGTTTTGGATAGACAAATCGTTTAACACCATGATAAGTAGCTCTTGCCATTTGTGTTCCGTAAATATTATGGGCTTTTCTGTGGCTGCAGGGATTTCCGTCGTATACATGGCGTACATCCATTGGGAAAGTTTTATTGGGCACTTCCATAACAGCAGGTTCGTTCATATCATTCCATACCCCTTTTACCCCGATATCTGCTATTAATTCTTTAAATAAACCAGCCCACCACTCTCTTACTACGGGATTTGTATAATCTGGAAAATTACATTCACCCGGCCATACTTTTCCTTTCATATAAGGTCCGTCTGCCCTTTTACAGAAATAATCTTTTTCCAGCGCTTCTTTGTATACCCAGTAATCTTTATCAATTTTGATTCCGGGATCAATAATTACCACTGTTTTAAATCCGTCCTCGGCCAATTCAGCAACCATCTTTTTAGGATCAGGAAAATAATTTTTATTCCAGGTAAAACATCTGAAACCGTCCATATAATCTATATCCAGATAGATCGCATCACACGGAATCTGCAGTTCCCTGAACTTTGAAGTGATTTCTTTTACTTTGCTTTCAGGATAATAACTCCATTTGCACTGGTGATAGCCTAAAACCCAAAGCGGCGGTAATTCCGGTTTCCCGGTTAAATCAGTATAAGTGGTCACGACATCCTGCATTTGAGGGCCGTAAATAAAATAATAATTCATTTCACCGCCTTCTGCCCAGAAACTGGTGACATTTCTTCTTTCCTGGCAAAAATCAAAGAAAGTTCTGAAAGTATTGTCAAAAAATATTCCGTACGATTGTTTGTTATGTAAACCGATATAAAACGGAACTACTTTATATAAAGGTTCCTGGTCTTTCTGATAAGCATATTGATCTGTAGCAAAATTTTCAACTCTTTTACCTTTAAGGTTCATCTGAGTAGCTTTGTCACCAAGACCATAATAACACTCTCCGTCTTTGGAGAATTTACTCATTTTTACGATATTTCCGCCATATTCATAACTTTCTTCCCAATGAAAACCAAGTTCATCTTCGAGAATCAGAAAATCATTTAAATCATAAATTGCCAGACGCAAATCTGCTTTCTGGATTTTACATTTTACTTTACTGGTTCTGATCTGAAAATAGGTTTCTTCTTCTGTAACTTCCAGAAAATTATAACCGTGAAGCTGTGTCTTATCAATTGCGTATGAAAAGTCATTGCTAAAATAACCTTTTGTAGTAAAGCGAAACCGGATTAAGCTGTCTCTGAGAATCGTAACTTTTAGAATTACTTTATTATCTGTATTAAAAAAAACAGAATCTCCTTCATGCTCATAAGAGACAATTTTAGAGGGATATAAATCGCCTTTGTATTCTAATGATGTGTTTGTAATCATACCGCCAATGAATTAATTATAACAATAACTGTTATTTCAAACATACAAAAAAAGTTAGTAAAGCCCTATGAATAAAAGGTTTATTCACGAAAACGTTTTTTCTGACTGAGTCTTAAATAACAGCTGAAAAAATCACCAAATTGATAATTTTAGAACTGTAAAATGACAAAAAAGTACCGATAAAAATAATTGTAAGATTTTTTCTAAACGAAAGAATATACGGTTACCCCCAAAGGAGGTAAAACTAATTCAACAGAAAAATCCCTTCCATCGTACTTTACAGCCTGTGTCTCTATTATATCCGATTTTCCAACACCACTGCCGCCATACAACGTACTATCAGTATTAAAAATCTCTTTTAAGTTCCCTTTTCCGGGAATACCGATCCTGTAATTCTCCCTGACAACCTGTGTAAAATTGCATACTACAATTAAATTTTCATTAGGATTATTACCTTTACGGATATAGGACATCACCGCATTTTGATGATCAGAGTAATTAATCCACTCAAAGCCTTCTCCTGAAAACTGTTTTTCATATAAAGCAGGATTGAGCTTGTATAACCGGTTCAGATCTGTGATTAATCTTTTTATTCCCACATGAAAATCATACTGAAGCAGGTGCCAGTCCAGACTCTGCTCAAAATTCCATTCGCCCGTCTGGCCAAATTCGGCTCCCATAAACAGTAATTTTGATCCGGGATGAGTAAACATGTAGCCATACAATAATCTTAAATTGGCAAATCGCTGCCACTCATCGCCCGGCATTTTATAAATAAGTGCTTTTTTTCCGTAAACGACTTCATCATGAGAAAACGGAAGCATAAAATTCTCGGTAAAGGCATACGTCATCGAGAAAGTCAGGTCGTTTTGATGGTATTTTCTATATACTGTTTCTTTCTCAAAATATTTCAGGGTATCGTGCATCCAGCCCATCATCCATTTCATGCCAAAGCCCAAACCTCCTGCAAAAGTGGGTCTCGAAACCATTGGAAACGAAGTACTCTCTTCGGCAATAGTCTGAACTCCATCAAAATTAGCATAGATAACTTCATTAAATTCTTTAAGAAAACTGATACTGTCTAAATTTTCTCTGCCTCCAAAAATATTAGCTTCCCATTCGCCGTCTTTTCTCGAATAATCCAAGTACAGCATTGAAGCAACTGCATCAACACGAAGTCCGTCTATATGATAATGCTGAAGCCAGAAAACAGCATTACTGATTAAAAAGGCACGAACTTCATTTCGTCCGTAATTAAAAACCAGACTTTTCCAGTCCGGATGATAGCCTTTTCTGCGATCGGGATGTTCATACAAATGCGAACCATCAAAGAATCCTAAACCATAAGCATCGTCAGGAAAATGCGATGGAACCCAATCCAGAATAACACCAATACCTTCCTGATGCAGTTTGTCTACTAAAACCATAAAATCCTGGGGTTTTCCAAAACGGGAAGTCGGCGCAAAATATCCTGTTAACTGATATCCCCATGAAGGATCATAAGGATATTCCATAACCGGCATAAACTCAACATGAGTAAAACCAGTTTCTTTAACATAATTAACCAGATCATCTGCCAGTTCCAGATAAGTCAGGAAACGGTTATGATCTGCCCTTCTCCACGAACCCAGATGTACTTCATAAACTGAATAAGGTTTGTCCAGAGCATTTTTCTCTTGTCGGTGCTCCATCCAGTTTTCATCTTTCCACTTATAATCCAGATCCCAGACCACGGAGGCTGTGTGCGGCGGTTTTTCACAATACAAAGCAAACGGGTCGGCTTTTTCGGTTACAATTCCATCAACATTCGACTGAATTTTATATTTGTATAATGCTCCTTTTGAAATATCAGGAATAAAGCCTTCCCAAATTCCGGAAGAATCCCAGCGAACATTGAGAACATGTTCACCCTGCACCCAGTAATTGAAATCGCCGACTACAGAAACAGATTGTGCAGTGGGAGCCCAGACCGCAAAATAAACTCCTTTAACTCCATTCACTTCTGTTAAGTGCGCCCCCAATTTTTCATATAAACGGAAATGTTTTCCGGATTTGAATAAATCAATATCAAAATCGGTAAAAAGAGAATGTGGAATTACTTTAGTCATGTTTATTGTAAAATTGGAATTTGGAATTTGTCTATTGAAATTTATTTTTATTCGATTCTGAAATTATCGGAAAGTGTCACCCCTTTTTTGATCACAACAATCCCGTCTTTGATACTGTATAATTCATTGGTAAAATTATCAAGGTGTTTTCCTCCGTTGATGTGTACATTATTTCCAATACGAACATTCTTATCTACAAGAGCATTTTTGATAAAGCAGTTTTCGCCAATTCCAACATGTATTTTATTAATACTTGAATCATGATTCATTTCGTCCAGGTCCTGATAAAAATCGTTCCCCATTACATAACAGTTTTCCAGTACAGTCCCTTCACCAATTCGGGAACGGATACCAATCACGGAACTTTTAATTTCTTTTGCATTAATAATACAGCCTTCAGAAATCAGGGACTGATTAATAATGGAATTCCTAAACTTAGAAGGAGGTAATAATCTTGGACGGGTAAAAATTTTGTTTTCGTTATCAAACAGATTGAATTCCGGAATATCCGCTGTTAAACCAATATTTGCTTCAAAGAATGATTCAATATTTCCGATATCAGTCCAGTACCCTTCGTATTGATAGCTTAATATTTTATGTTTTCCAACGGCCTGTGGAATGATTTCTTTTCCAAAATCTTTTGTTTCCTGATTGGCCATCAGTTCTTCCAGTAATGCTTTATTAAAAATGTAAATACCCATCGAAGCCAGGTATTTTTTACCTTTTTCCTGCATCTGCTCACTTACTTCAGATTCCCATTGCGGTAAAAGTGAAGCATCTGGTTTTTCAATAAATGCCTGAATACAGCTTTCATGATCGGTTTTAAGAATTCCAAATTCCGGAGCATCTTTGGCATTTACCGGCAGAGTGGCAATTGAAATCTCAGCATCTGCCGCAATATGAGCTTCAAGCATTTCATTAAAATCCATTTGATACAGCTGATCACCGGAAAGGATTAAAGCGTGATCAAAATCGTGTTTTAAGAAATGGGACATACACTGTCTTACAGCGTCTGCCGTTCCCTGAAACCAGGTTGGATTATCGGGAGTCTGTTCTGCTGCCAGAATATCAACAAATGACTGACTGAAAATACTAAAATTAAAGGTGTTTTTAATGTGCGCATTAAGTGATGCGGAATTAAACTGTGTCAAAACAAATATTTTAAATATATCAGAATTGATACAATTCGAAATCGGAATATCTACCAAACGGTATTTTCCTCCAATAGGGACAGCCGGTTTAGATCTGGTTTCTGTTAAAGGGAATAAACGAGATCCCTGTCCTCCTCCTAAAATAATAGCAACTACATTTTTCTTTTTAAATTTCATTTTTCTGAATTATTAGGTTGTATATTTCAATATATTCTTGGCACACTCTTTCCCAGGAATGATCTGCCGACATTCCTCTATGGATAACTTTATTATAATTTAGGGTATCAGCATATAAATGAACAGCCCGATTTATAGAATAACAAATATCGCCAACCGAAGCCTGATCATGGCAAATACCATTTCCTTCATCTCCAAAATCAATAACTGTATCGCGTAAACCACCTGTTCTTCTTACTATAGGTATAGTACCATAACGCATGGCATACATTTGGTTCAAACCGCAGGGCTCTACTCGTGACGGCATCAAAATATAATCAGAACCGGCATAAATCAAATGGGCAAGTTCTTCATTATAACCTATAAAAACATTGTAATTTCCTTTATAATCACTGCGTAACTGTGTTAATTGTGATTCGATTTCAGCATTTCCTGACCCTAAGATCAGGATATTAATCTCTTCGAAATGCTCTGATAATGCTAAAGCAGAAGCCTGCGGCAGTAAATCACCTCCTTTTTCTTCAAACAAACGTCCAATAAAACTAAACAGAGGTTTTGAAGGATCGAGATCAAACTGTTCACACAACTTTTCTTTATTTTTCTTTTTTCCGGCTTCGAAATTATCAATAGAATAATTCTCAGCAATCATAGGATCTTTAGACGGATTCCAGACTTCAAAATCAATTCCGTTCAGAATACCTTTTGACTTATTGCGAACAGACTGAAACAAAGCTTCTAATCCGTTTGCCGCGTGATTAATTTCATTTAAATAGCTTGGAGAAACAGTAGTCACCGCATTGGCGCATTTAATTCCAACTGCCAGCGAATTGATACAGTTATTCCATTCTAACAATCCCACATGCTTTAAATCGAATTCCGGCAGATAATATAATTTATCAAATCCAAACCAGCCCTGATACAAACCGTTATGAATCGTTATAACTGTTTTTACCTCTTTAAGGGTTTCATACTTGTAAGCTGCCTGAAGCAAAAACGGAATCAATCCGGTATGATGGTCATGGCAGTTGATAATGTCCGGTATTTTATTTCGGGCAATAATCCAGTCCAAAACGGCTGTCTGAAAAGACAAAAAACGTTCAATATCATCTTCATATCCGTAAATACTGGAACGGTTAAATAAATCATTAATCTCAATGAGATATAGCTCAAAACCTAATTTATCTGTGGTTTCTTTAAGAACGCTGAAAGGAAAATCAAAGTTTCCAAGTTTCACAGTCCCCCAATGTACACATTCAAAATCATTCTCATGTCTGAATTTAGTATCATAACAGGGAACCACAACCCTGACTTCATGTCCGGCATTGGTTTGATATTTAGGCAATGCTCCCACTACGTCAGCCAGACCGCCTACTTTGGCCATAGGATAACATTCTGCGCTTATATGAAATATCTCCATCTCAAAAAATTAATTTGCGATCATTTCGTAAGAAACAATCATTAATATGCTACTTTTATCTTTTTTTTAAATTTAGCAAAAAAACAGGCAGAGTTCTTCACCCCGACAAGTTTTATTGAAATGGCAAAAAAGACAATTAATCCTACTAAATCATTAAAAATTCCACAGATAATTATAGTATCTGCCAAAATTTGCGCATTTGTATCCACAAAACTGGCCGTTAAATTTGCAGCCAGAATATTCACTACACCCATAAAACATAAGGTTCCGAAACGCGAATTTGAAATGGACCGAAAAAGCCTTCAGAAAACGGTTTACATACCTGCTATTAATAAAGAAGTTGTTACTTACCAATACGGACAAAGCGAGCGTAAAGTACTGTTGGTTCATGGCTGGTCCGGCAGAGGAACACAATTGTTTAAAATAGCTGAAGAACTCTTACATAACGGGTATTCTACGATTAGTTTTGATGCGCCCGCACATGGCAAATCTGAGGGTAAAACCACTATTATGTCTGAGTTCATAGCGTCTATTCTGGAAATAGAGAAAGAATTTGGTCCGTTTGAAATCGCTGTCGGGCATTCATTGGGCGGAATGTCTGTTTTAAATGCTGTTAAAGACGGTTTACAAGTCAATAAAGCTATCATCATTGGAAGTGGTGATATTGTTCAGGATATTCTGGATGAATTTATTTTTAAACTAAAACTAAAGAAAGAATTCAGTGAACGTCTTCGTGTTTTCTTCGAAGAGAAGTACCAATTAAAGATGGACGATTTTTCAGCCTACAGAGCAGCTCAAAAGATTACAATCCCGGTTTTGGTCATTCATGATAACGACGATCCCGAAGTACTTGTTAAAGCGGGAATTCACATTCATCAAAACCTTGAAAATGGCTCCTTATTTTTAACTGACGGACTAGGGCACCGGAAAATACTTGGTAATCAAAATGTTATTAAAAAAATAACAGAATTCATTAAAATCAATTAACTTTACAGATAACTACCTGAATCACAACAATAAAGAAAATTGTCAAATGGATTTATTTGGAGAAACTTCAAACTGGGAAATTAAACTGGCACCCATTTTAAAGAAATACAAAGGTAAAAAACATCCTTTAGAGTATCAGAATACCTACCAGCTGCTGGTTATGGTTGTTTTATCTGCCCAGGATTCTGATGCTAATATCAATTCTCTCTCTCCTGCTTTGTTTGAAAAATATCCTGCCTTAAAAAGTCTATCCAAAGCAGATCCGGAGAGTTTTATACCATATATCAGTAAAGTACGTAATTATCCCACTAAAGCACAATGGCTGCTGGAAATCGCACAAACCCTTAAAGATGATAGTGCTATCCCGCTAACCATGTCAGGTTTAACAGCTTTAAAAGGTATTGGAAGAAAATCAGCCAATGTTATCATGAGGGAAACCCATCAGCCGGCCGAAGGAATTATAGCTGATCTGCATGTCATAAGGGTCGCTCCCCGAATTGGGATTATCAAAGAATCTAAAGACGGAAACAAGGTAGAAAAAGACCTGATGCTGGTTTTACCTAAAACAATCTGGTCGGAAATTGGTATGGCTATTTCTTTTTTAGGCAGGGAAACCTGCAGACCCAAACCAAAATGTGAAGAATGTCTTTTGACGGATATCTGTCTGTATTATTCCTCTGAAATACAAAAAAATTAATTATTTTCTTCTGGTATCAATTAAGTAAATAATTTTCCAGGTGTCTTTTTCTTTAAACAAAGTAAAAGTATTGACACCGGAATGACTGAATTTATCGTTAATATAAAACTCATAAGGTGCCCAAACATGAGCCATTGCACCATCTATCTGAATGTTATAACTCAATATCTTCTCCTGAAATTTCATATTTAACGGAATAGAGGCAATCGATTTATAAAACTCTCCCGCACTTTCGTCTGATAGTTTATTTCCTTTAACAGCACTTTCACTAATAGACTGTAAAATCATTTTGTCGGCACAAACAGTCTTTATTTTTACGGAATCTTTTTGATGAAATCCTTCAAAAAATATCTCAATACTTTTTTGAACTTCCTGTTTCTGCGCATTGACCGTCATTCCTAACAAAAGAAAAAACAGAATACCATATACTTTCATAATAAATCAGTTAAAAAATTAAACTCCAAATTGTGTAAAATGATGATCTAAATGTTTGGCAAACATATTATTCCATTCTTCTGCGGTAAGTTTTCCAAATGAAAGAGACTCCTTACCTTCAAATTCATTCGCTCCTAACTCCTGTGTTTTAATAATATAGGAGATAAGTCTGTTTTTTTCAAGATCAAAATCACGACTGCCTGTTATGATGAATTGCGGGGCCGTTCTGCTATTTTTAGGATAGGGAGTTTTATCAACCACTTTCTTTTTTACAAAAGCTTTTAAAATAAACCGTAAGAAAGCATTGGGTTTTGGATGGATATCCTCATATACCATTTCATACGTTACATTACAATGCGCCAGCATCTGATCTGAACTCATTTTACCCCAAAGCGGCTGCAAATCAGGGGTAAGCTGATTAATACGGCTAATAATTTCACTGCAGTCGTTTACATCAAATATATTTTTCATCGAAAAAGTTATTTAGTAAGAAAAAGTATTTACAAACAAAAATATCAAATTTTAGAAAACATTACACATTACTAAAAAAAGAACGAAAAAAAGCAGGGAATGCAAAAGATATCCAAAACCTAAAAAAGAAGGATTCAGGATATCTTTTTCGCAATACTTTTAACTATATTCTTTTTAATATTTCATATATACGTTTCACGTCTGCGTCTGTAGAATCTGCATATTTATCAGTAAAAGCAATTGCATTTTGAATTTCCGTTTTTAAAGGATTCCTGCCTTTTGTAAACGCTGACGCATATTGTTTAAGCGCATCGGCCATCAAAGCAATACTATAATTTTTAGCAATTTCGTTATTCGTAAATTTTTCTTTCTGTTTGTAAACTTCCGTTTCATTCAGATAAACTGTTTTTTTATCATTTTCATATTCAAGCTTTGCTTTTATAACATCCTGCCCCGACATTTTCTTTTCTACTTCCATCATTATAACCTGAGTGGTTCCGGAAGTAAGATTTTCCAATGCAACAGAAACTTTATAATCAGACAGATAATCAGGTTTATAACCATAAATCTTCTTGATTTTAAAAGAATCCGGGAGTTCGATACTTATTTTTGGATTTCTTCCAATGGTATACAATAAACTTTCCAGTTCCATTACAAATACCTTTTGAATATCAGTTTCAGTATCTCCTATAAAATGATTAGAGCCCTTTCCATTTTCGGATAAACTTCTTAATAAGTCAAAATCTAAGCTGTTTCCAACACCAATTGTAGAAATTTCAATTCCCATGTCATTATAGTGTTTAGAATTCAACAGAATTTTTTCTTTATTGGTTTCTCCGCTGTTGGTCATTCCATCAGTCAACAGAATAACCCGGGAGTTTGTATCGGCATTATGCTTCTTTTGAATCTCCTCGTATCCCAGCATCAGGCCTGAATTAATATTGGTAGAACCTCCTGGCTGAATATCATCAATGATCTCATAAATTTCTTTTCTGTCAGTATCTAGTAATACAGTATTCATAATTACTCTTGCTGTATCATCAAAAGTAATTAAGGACAGAGACATTCCGTTATCGAGTTTTTTTACAAATGTTTTTATCGCCGTTTTTACATACTCTATTTTATCCCCTTGCATTGAACCACTGTTATCAATAACCAGCGAAATATTTACTTTTTTAGATGATTTCTTCAGGTTTTCTTTCTGAGCTGTCGCTAACCCAATCTGTAAAACAAATGTATCCTTACTATCCAGGAGTGTGTTATTATAATCAATACTCAACGCCGCTTCTTCTTTATAAGGAATAGCAATTTTGTGTTTATGATAATTCACAAAATCTTCTACTATAACCATACGGTCATTAAATGCGCCGCTTTCGTTATGTGAATTCATACCATTTTTTCTAACCATACTGTAAGAGCCGCTTGAAACACCATACTGTGCCAGACAAATGTTTGCCAATAACAATCCAATAATTACGATTTTTGTTTTCATTTTTCTTGATTTTAAAATTTTCAGCAAGATTAAACTGATCTTAAAAAAGAAACACTGTAAAAGCATTTTATAGTTACTGTAAAGTTTATATGTCATTTTACAGTACTTTTACAGTAAGTCTTTAAACTTTTTAGTTAGATTTGCTTATCGATAAACCTCATTGAATTGTTTCAGGAATTAAAAAATCAGGTACTAAAAGAATATGCCAGACACTACCCTTTTTTTCAGGGAAGCTGGAAAAGCTTTAGTTCTAAAGATATTCGACAGCTTATTGATTTAATTGAAACAACTCAAAAAGAACGTGTGAGCGAAAAATGGATTTATACCCATTTAAAACCTGAAACAACTGAAAAACTGCCCAGAAAGGATATGCTTGATATTTTTTCAAAATTTACAGGATATAGCGATTGGGAAGAATTTTTATTTAAAAATCAGTCCGCCCCTGCAAAAGAATCACAGTCTAAGAAGGAAATCTTTAAAATAACTAAAAAACGCAAAACAGCTTTATTGGGCCTTTTAGTTCTATCCGGCTTAATTATTTTTTATCTCCTGTCCAAAAATCAAAAAACAAAAACAGTAGAAATCAGAAATCAATACACTAAAGATCCAGTAAAAACCAACGACTTTAGGGTTTACAGTATTAGTGACGGAAAAAAAAATGAAGTCGAAGTAAAAGATTCTAAAATTCAGCTTAAAGAAAATGATGAAAAGCTAATTATTGAAAGCCCTTATTTCGAAAAACAAGAAGTAAATACATCTCAGGTTGACAAAGAAATTTTTATTAAGCCGGAAGATTATGCATTCGTCCTCAAAACATTTATACATTCAGATATCAAAAACTGGGAAACCAGAAAAGATAATTTAGAAAAAATACTTTCCGATGATTTAGAAGTCATTATTCTTCTTAAAGACGAATTAGGAGCTGAATACCTGAATAAAAAAGAGTTTTCTCAAAAATTGATTATTCCTACGGCTGAAACAAAAAAAATGGAAATTATAAATCTGGAAACTAATAATCAGAAACAGATTGTGTTTCTAAGAATTAAGCAGTTATGAAAAAAAGATATTCCCTATTTTTTCTCTCCGTTTTATGTTATGGAAATGTTTTGGCACAAGCAGCCCATGTAAAACCAATGACGATAGAGAACAGTTTCACAGAAAAAAGCATTGCTGTTTATCAGGAAAACTCTATGAGTAAAATCTCTGAATTTTACGAATACTTAACCTTATATTCGGATAAAAATACGAGTACAGAACTAAAAAAAGAGCTTAAAGAAAACATATTATTTTTATTCTCACAGGAAAATGAAAATACAGAAGTCCGGGACTTTCTTTCACGGGATAAAAAAATAGTAAGTTTAACTCTTTTACTAAATAAAATTGAAAGTCAATCTTACAAATTTAAATTAAATACACTTTATAATTCTTCTGAACCCAATGCAGATAATTGGATCAACGAGTACCAGCTTACAGTAACGAGTAGTATAACTGAATATAACTTTACCATCAAGCAAAAAATCTACTTTTCACTTGAAGAAAAATATTTTGGGACAAGAAATAAAAAGGTATGGAATCTAAAACTGGGTGAAATGCTTCCTTAAAAGTAAGCTTCGTGTTTTTAACTTTTGAACTTGATTCTAGGAAAATAGATTTTTTTCTCTTCAGATTATCTAATCTTTTTGCCTAATCCCCAACTTTTGAAATTGATCCCCGATATCTTTCAGTTAATCTCAAAAAAAAAACTTCAATTAGCATAACTAATTGAAGTTTTAGTACTCAGAGCGGGACTTGAACCCGCACGAACATTGCTGTTCACTGGATTT
>NZ_JBMDKA010000024.1:0-107529 GCF_057809475.1 Flavobacterium sp. FG19
TTCATTTTAGATCCAGCTTACATTATCTTATATAACTTATATGGTAAATAAAAAACGTATCGCCTTTATGCTTTAAAAAAGAGGCAGAGATTCAGAGAGGCAAAGTGACAAAGGGTTTTCTGTAGAGACGCATATTAGTGTTCAGTATTTAGGTTTTGAGTATTCAGTAGAGATGTAGAGTATTTTGTCTAACACCAAGTATAAAAATTTCTCAATCCCGATAGTCATCGGGAGCAGAGATGCGAAGTTTTTTAAAGGAATATCTCCAATATTGTCATTTCGAGGAACGAGAAATCTTCGCAAGTAACTCCGCAACGTGAGTCGCCAATCTTTGTCGAGCTTCTCGTGGAGATTTGCTTCGCCTGTTCGCTAACGCTCGGGTCTCCTTACGTCGAAATGAACAAATAGTAAAAACGAGATCGGTAAAAAGAAAAAACCTTTGTGCCTTAGCGCCTTAGCGGCAAGAAAAAAGAAACCACGAACTGCATCACTGCAATCCGTGGTTTTAAAAAACTAAAAACTAATTCCAATTTAAAAAGATCCGCAGATATTGCCGCCCAGAGTAGGTCCTGCATTAGCAGTAATATCAGCTTTAACAGCACTTGCACTTAATTTTAGTATAGAATATGGCGGTGTAAATGCAGTTCCGCTTCCAACTTTAGTTCCTGTTACGTTTGTAAATACATTATCGCTGGTAACAGTTACTGCAGTATAACCTGTCATTAAATCAATTGGATTTTTTACACCTTCAAAAACATTACTTTCTACACGAATATTAGCTTCAAAACCTGCGGCAATACATTTGTTACTTACGGTACTATTAAAGAAGCTGTTTACAATATGTACTTTTCCAAAACGAACTCTTGGCATTCTTTCTTTACAGCCCGGAGCCCACCAGCATCTTGCAAAAGTGATTCTTAACTTTCCGCGGTCGCCTGTTGCGCCATCGCTTGAACCAATTAAGTTAGAAAATCTGTGATCGTCTGTTCCGCCTGAACCGCCCGCTTTTGGAGCTTTTAGGTAATGGAACTTAGAATACGAAACCGTGATATAATCTGATTTGTTTTTGATGTCGAAGTTTCCGTCAACGCCGTCTCTGAATTCACAGTGGTCTACCCATACATTAGTACATTCGTCCAGAATTGCGTTGTCCCAGCCATCAGTATCATAAGCACCCGGACCTTCAAAGATGAGGTTTCTGATGATGATGTTTTTACATCTTTTAATGTTGATGATACCAGACCCGTCTTTAGTCTGATTGGTAGAAACCAGTTTAGCACCGCTGGCACCATAAATGGTTTTTCCTGTCTGGTCCTGAAACGATAATCGGGTAGTAACCGTAATCGTTCCGGATACTTTGATCACTTTTACAGCAGTGTTCTCAATAGCCGATTTCAGCTGTGCGTAAGTAGTAACCGTAGTTTCAGAAGCAGAACCTCCTCCGGTAGTGCTTCCGTTTTGCGAAGCCCAGCCCGGAACTTCGGAGCAGTTTCCAATTTTGGCGGTTGCACTTCCGGAACTTGTCGGAGTAGTGGTTTCGATAGCCGCACTTTCATTTTCGGCTGAAGTGATTTCTTCGGTATTACATGCTGTAAAACTTAGAAATAGTGTTGTCATAAACACTGCGATTGTTGTTTTAATTTTCATAGTTCAATTAAGTTTGGTTTTTTGTGTAAAAATTTTAACAGCACAAATCTGGTTATAAAACACCTAAAAAAAGTTGAACAAGTTCAAACTTTTAAAAAAAATGCCATGAAAAATGTATTTTTAACAATTGTTGATTTACAAAAATGTAGAAATAAAATTACTTTTACGTAATCGATTACATTTCGAAGCCCCTAATAGAGAAGTAATTGAGAAAAAATTTCCAAAAAAAAACCACAACATGTACAACCTACTGCGAACAAACATTGAGCGAAAAATTCCGCTCACTGATGAAGAATGGAATACCATTGCTTCAAAAGCAGAACTGATCAAACTTAAAAAGAATCAGTTTCTGCAGATTCAGGATTCTCATAACAGTTATGAGGGATTCATTTTAAAAGGTTCTTTTAAGACGTATATCTTAAATGAAAACGGAACCGAAAGTGTCATTTTCTTTTCCTTTGAAGAAGAATGGATGTGTGATCTGGAGAGTTTTTACCATCAAAAACCGACCACTTACAACATCAAAGCGATTGAAGACAGTGAAATTCTGGTCATCAGCAAAGTCAAAAAAGCCCAGTTGTTTGAAGAAATCCCCAAGCTGATGCAGTTTCACGTCCTGATGATCGAACGGGCCAATATTGCGATACAGCAGCGGCTGCTCGATGTGCTCAACAAAACTTCCAAACAGCGTTATCTGGACTTTAAAGAACGTTATCCGCAGAAGATTCGGTCTATAAACAACAAAAACCTTTCATCGTATCTGGGCGTTTCTCATGAGTTTTTATCGAAGATTAAGAGAGCGGTTTCCTGATAGAGGTTCAAAGGTTCAGAGAGACAAAGTAACAAAGGTTTTTTCACGCAGATTTTAATATGATTTAAGCCGATCTTGCAGATTTTTTATCAATCTGCTCAAATCTGCAAAATCTGCGTGAAGCAGAATATCTTAGTAGAGACGCACCGCAGTGCGTCTAACTCACATGAAAAAATCTCGAAATCCCGATAGTCATCGGGAGCAAAGTCGTAAAACTTTTTTCTTAACCATATAAGTCATATAAGTTTATTTTAGAGCAAGCTTAAATTATCTTAATTGACTTATATGGTTTTATTTTTCTTTGCGTTTTTGCGAGGTTAAAAAAAAATTAGTGCCTTAGCGCCTTTGTGGCAAAAAGAAACTTAGTGCCAGTAAAAAATCTTAAAGCCTTTTCTCTAAATAGATAAACTCCAATGGCACTTCTGAAACGGTAGTATGAATATCGCTTTCCGGAAAAGCTTCTCTTTCACCTGTATCAACATAACCATGACGTTTGTACCAGGCCACAAGTTCCTCCCGAACTGAAATAACGGTCATGATAATACTCAATAGTCCTAAAGATTTAGCGTGATTTTCGGCTTCTGCCAAAAGTTTTTTCCCGATGCCGCCGTTTTGAAGTTCCGGAGAAACGGTCAGCATTCCTAAGTACAATTGGTGTCCTTTTTCTACCAATAAAACCGAACCGATGATTTTCTCGCTTTCTGTATATTTCAGGATCGTATTTTTTGGATTCAGGAAGATTTCCGTCATTTCGGTTTCGTCGGTTCTTTTTCCTTCCAGTAAATGCGCTTCGGTGGTCCAGCCTTTTTTAGAAGTTTCGCCTCGGTAAGCGGAGTTAATTAAAGTTACTAAGGCCGGAATGTCCTGCAGGGTCGATTTTGTAATCATTGCGATTGATGAAATTATTTTTTATTGATTGGTCTTTTATTTAAAGACGAAAACAAAAGTAAAAAATAATAAAAAAGAACTTTTCCCGAAATCAGGGTTTAACAGTTTTGGCTTTTCGGTTTAGGATATAACAGTAACTAAAATGTGCTAGCACAACGATTGTCATACCCATATTCCAGTTTTCGGTAAAATAACCAAACGGATTATAACATTCGCAGCAGTTTTGTAAAGTGTTTTCTTCCGGTAAACGAAAATAAACAGGAAGTACGATTAAAAAAAGGGAAAGAAAGACGGACAGAATAACGTAGCGGCCGTATTTGATTTTAAAATAATCTATCAGGCCGTAAAACAGCATTTGAACAATTAAGAGCAGTAGAAAAAAATGCTCCATAAAGTGAAAATTATATTCAGGACAACTGTTTTTATATTTAGCAGGTTATACAGTCGTGACGTTGTGTTTTAAACAAAAAATACTGGTTTTGGATAATGGTGTCTATGTTAACGGTATCAGTACCAAAGGTCTTTGTATACTCTTTATAGTAATCAAAATCGTTTTTGACTACTTCGATTATCAGTTTTTTCAGGTAAGCCGACTGCTGATTACGTTCTGTATAGTAGCTGTAAAGGCTGCATTTGTTGAGCATCCATTCGCTGGCACTGTATTTTTTTCGGTTTTCATTATCCACGATTTCAGCATCAGGAGTCTGTCCCAGGAGTTTTTCAAAAGTATTGTCAAACAAAGCATAAGAGTAGGTGAGTCTGCTTCCATGAAACATAAAGTCTTTTGAAATGTAGAGGTCTTTGGCCCAGATCATTATCATCATATAATAAACCACCATACTTCCGTAAATTTTGATACTTGTTTTTTTTGAAACCGGATTCAGGATCTGCGCCATATTGATCAGAAATAAAGCAGCAGCCAGCGCTATAAAAAATCCGATGAGATTGGAATTGTCATAGCTAAAGTCCTGAAAACGAAAAATAACAGCGCCCATAAATGCGACTAAAGCAAAAATCCGCAATAAAACAGCCGTTTTAGCCTTCGTACTTTCTCCGGAATCTGTGCAGAAAAAGGCAAGCAGACCTGCTAATACAGACTGTAGAAAAAACAATACGCCCATTTTTTTGTAATAAATCACGAATAAAATCAGAAACAGGATACTGATGAGAATGAAAAATATTTTTCCAATTTTCTTAAACCTGCTTTTTTCCGGCAGTATTTTTATTCCAAAGAACAACAAAGACTGTATCACCACCAGCAGCATATTGGCATTTTTATAGTAGCCGTAGTTAAAAGATCTGAAAATTTCATCGGCATAAGTAACCGAGAAGATAAAACATACCAGAATTATAAGAGAGGCTGCCAGTTCTTTTTTCATTTGATGTGGTTTTGTGATCAGTATCTTTTTTAGGTTTTCCGGAAAAGTATGGGATTAATAAAAAGCAATGTTATTTTAAGAAAGTTTTTCTCTATAAGATTTTTACTTTACCAAACATAGTGATCTGACTTGTAAAATGCTAAGTTACTATATTAAAGAAAACATTAGAGTTTATTTCCGTTTTCATCATAACCAGCAGGATAAACGCCGTATCGGTTTTTGTAATCTTCTACTGTAACAGGTTGTCCCATGTTGCCATAAAAACCATCAGGGTCTAAATTTTCCCGCCATATTTTCCATTTTTCATCTTCTTTTTCCTTTTCTTCTTTTGTCATCGCGTTTAAGCGTTCTTTTTCTTTTCTGTCGATTAATTCACCAAGTTTGTTGTGAACCTGAAATAATTGTGAATCGGTCAATTTTTCATGGCATTCAATCCATTCTTTAGATACAGGTGTTTCACCCAACATTTCGGCTAAAATTTCTAATTGTTCGTTACTTAAATTGGCTGTTAATTCTTCCGGTTTAATTCGTTTCATACCATTTAACTTTGCGGTTGGATGCTGCGTTTGTGAACGTTCCAATTGGTTTTTGAATTTCTTTGTGTTAACGAGTGTTACGCACGTGCCAGTCCTGGGTTACTCAAATATTCCCCAGATATATCTGTCGTCTACAATTGCATTTGGATTTTCACTTACTTTTTCTAAAAAAAGACTAAAGTTGCTATAAGCTCTTAGCTTATAAATGAATTGCTGGCCTGCATTGTCTACAATTATTTTCCAGACTCTTCTTTTGTTAATGGTAACCATAGTTCTTCTCACTTCGATAATTGTTGAGAGAGGATATTTAATTAAAGGCTCATTCGGTTTTATTAGGTATAAATTATTTTCATCGAAGTAGAAAATAGTGGGGTTGAAGATGAATTTTTCTAAACCCCAGAAAAATGGTGTAGGTGCCGATAATCTAAAAAGAGACCATAAATCAAGACCTGTTCTTTTTTTAAATTCTATGGCTCTTTGTTCTTTATAGTAATCAATCCAGGATTGAATTTTTGGGTAACAGAGAAGCGAAATAATAACTAATGCTAAAAAGATCAGAACAATGTTTGTGCCCATATTGAATTTGGTTATTTTTTAGTCAAACATAATAAACTTATTCAAAACTTAAAAAGAAAACAGTATCTTAAAAAAAACGAATTAGAACGCTGATAAAAACGAATTTACAAGCTTTGTATATTTAAAATTCGTATTAATTCGCGTTTTCGTGATAACGAATCCGTAAAATCCGCGTCTAAATTTTAGATTTAGTTTTTAGCAGGCTTAGTAAACAATAGTTTATATAAATAATGAAAATAGTATCTTACAAAAACAAGTTTGTTTTTTACCGAAATTAATTTTCGTTTAAGAATTTTAAATATCTTTGAATTATGAGTACAGCAATAAAACCCAAACATATCGGCAGAAATATAAGCCGTATTAGAGAGCTTAAAGATATGAAGCAGGAAGCTCTTGCCTATGCTTTAGGAATAAGCCAGCAGACTGTTTCTTCTATCGAAAACAGCGAAACGGTTGACGAACAAAAACTAATTGAGATAGCAAAAGCTCTTGATGTTTCTGTAGAAGCCATTAAAAACTTTTCGGAAGAAGCGGTTTTTAATATTATTGGAAATACTTTTCAAGATCAAAGTGCAGTTTACAATTGTAATTGTACTTTTAATCCTTTAGATAAAGTGGTTGAACTTTACGAACGTTTGGTGCAAGCTGAAAAAGATAAAGTGGAGTATTTGGAGAAGTTATTGAACGGGAAATAATTGTTTTGAAGATATATTAAATTGAAAAGAGATCTTTGATAGGTCTCTTTTTTTTGTTCTATTGTTAGTGTGATGAGCGTTCCAATTGGTTTTGAATTTCTTGTGCGACATAGTTGATGCTCGAATTGGCAAAGAATCAAATAAGTCTTAACATATTTAAAGACTACTTATTCAGATGCAAAAGGATCATTAAATTCAGCCTCTAATCTTTGGCTAGCAGTTTTTATTTTATGGACCAAATTGCAGTCATATATGGTACAAGCTGTGCTTTAAAAGCTGTAACGAAAATGCATCTTGTGGTTATACTTGAAGGTAAATCTAAAGTCCCACCAGTTCCAGAATAATTATTTTTATACTTATTTTTAAATTCATCGTATATATCTTTGTAAAGAGTTTCTGTTTCCGTTTTGACTAGAAAATGATGATCTTTATTTTTAACGAAAGAAAACCATTTATGATAAAATTTTTTGTTACCGATCTCAAAGTTTTTAAAGTCCCGTTCAAAATAGATACTTTTTCCCGTAATTATAAAATAACATTCTTCAGTCGAAGATTTTCTAGCTAAATGCATTCGAATAATATCATTGAAAATTCTTTGTTGTTCTTTCGCTTGACGAGTTTCAGGTTTTGCTAGTTTTAATTCAAAGGCATTTCTTATAATTGAGGATTTCGGAGAATCTAAAATTGTTAAATCAATTAACCGCTTTGAGAAATTCGGATGAGCACGTTGCAATTCGATTACATCCAAATTGAATCCTCCGTCATTAACTAAATAATCAGCCAATGGATATTTTATTGCATCCTCATTCATCATAAATGATCTGCCAATTTTTTCTTGAAACCCTAACCAATGCGCTATCGCGCCACCCATAGAATCTATTTTCATTTTTTTATTCCGTGTATTTTTGGATCAAAATTTGCCTGTTCCATTTCATTGATTCCATCAATAATTATTCGATACCACGGGTTATCCATATTTATATCAATGTACTGACTGTAAAGTTCATTGCCCACATACTGTGAAACAGCATTATCTAGCTCTAAAACAGGATCTCCATCACCGATATAGATTAAAACAGCAATTTTCCCTGTGTTTCCGTTGGTTAACTGAAGCTTACTTTCTTGAATTTTTATATTTTTCATTGTGAGTTTTTTTAAAATTACAGGTGACAGCTATTGCTAAAAAGGGTTTGTGACTAAGTTAAGCCCTATTTTCGGATGTGCCAAATCATCTCAAATGCAAAAGTAGATGTACTTTTATATTATTTTATAATGATCCAGATTGGGTTTCTTCCCCAAAAGTTCATTTGTATTTAATGGTGTGAATTTTGAATAATAGGTTTTGCGTTGTTCATTTTGATATTCAATTACCATAATAGCATTTTTTAAATCTTCAGTAAGCTTATTATTCAAAAGTTCTTCTGCTTTAGAATGTGTCATACCTTTTCCAATACGATAAATCATTTTTATTGTTCTTGGATTCTGAATTGTTAATGGTTCTAAAGAATTAGTATCATTTATAAATATTAGGAAAGCAACTTTGGGAACATAGATTTTTACATTGTAGGCATTTTGAACAGAATTATTCCTAATAATCAAATCAAATTTATGTTCAATTTCATAATAATATATTCCATTTTCTTCTTGTATATAATTT
Organism: Flavobacterium sp. FG19; assembly: GCF_057809475.1. NCBI lineage: Bacteria > Pseudomonadati > Bacteroidota > Flavobacteriia > Flavobacteriales > Flavobacteriaceae > Flavobacterium > Flavobacterium sp. FG19. The sequence goes on from NZ_JBMDKA010000024.1 coordinate 8,190, forward strand.
CCGTTTTCATTTCTGGGACTTACATTTGGAATAATTTCTCGAGCTTTTCTAAAACTTGTGTTTGAAATTAATTCTAGTTCAACAAAAGGTCTTTCTCCATTTGATGGAATTGATTTTATAAGTACAAATATTATAATTCCTAATAATGATAATGATATTAAAATTACTGGTTCATAATCCCAATTTGTATTTTTTGCCCAAATAAGTCCGCCAATAAGTCCAACAATTTCGGCTAAAAAGGTTTTGATATCTTCAAGTATTTTTTTCATATTTTGTTTTCTTGTTATTCAAATATATATATATATTCTTGCCAATTTTTAAAATTTTATGGTGAATGATGGAACCCGAGTTCTATGTTAGGATAATTAGTAAAGAAAATGGCTGAAAATAAATTCCAGCCATTTTTTATGCTTAATATAAATTAGTTACCCCAAGAAACTCTTCAACTCCTCATAAGTCCCAATCTTCACACTAACTTTCTCCTCATTAATAACGCTCTCAATTTGAGCAGGAATAGGAAGTGTAATTCCTAGCGCCGGCTCCACCACATCTAAGAATTTAATTGGATGTGCCGTTTCTAAGAAAATACCAATGGCGTTAGGGTGTTTTTCCAGTTCTTTTTTCAAACCTAAATAACCCACAGCACCATGCGGTTCTGCGATATAACCGTCTGTGTTATAAATTTTCTTTAGAGCAACTAAAGTTTCTTCATCGGTATAACTATAAGAAGAAAAGTCTTTTTCGAAAGCTTTTAAATCGTTGTTGTACAATTCCTGAATTCTAATAAAGTTGCTTGGGTTTCCAACGTCCATGGCGTTAGAGATTGTGGCTTTAGAAGGTTTTGGGTCGTATTTTCCGTTTTCTAAGAATCTTGGCACCGTGTCGTTTACGTTTGTAGAAGCAACAAAATGTTCAATTGGCAAACCTAATTTCTTTGCCATAATTCCGGCACAGATATTCCCGAAGTTGCCGCTTGGGCAAGAGAAAACTAAAGGTTTGTTTTGGCTTTTCAACGCTTTGTAAGCAAAGAAGAAATAAAACATTTGTGGCAACCAGCGCGCAATATTAATAGAGTTTGCAGAAGTCAGGTTTTTGTGCGCTAAAGTTTCGTCTAAAAATGCTTTTTTTACCATATCTTGACAATCATCAAAAACGCCGTCAACTTCAAGCGCTTTTATATTTTGCCCTAAAGTAGTCAATTGTTTTTCCTGAATATCGCTCACTTTTCCAGACGGATATAAAATAACAACATCAACGCCGTCAACGCCTAAAAATCCGCTCGCAACCGCTCCGCCTGTATCTCCGGAAGTCGCTACTAAAACGGTGTTTTTAGCTTCTTTTTTGTCTTTATTGAAATAACCCAGACAACGCGACATAAAACGCGCTCCAACGTCTTTAAACGCCATTGTTGGGCCGTGGAATAATTCTAAGGAATAGATTCCGTTTTCGACTTTCACAACAGGAAAATCAAAAACCAGAGTTTCGGCAATGATTTCTTTTAGTTTTTCTGCCGGGATTTCGTCGCCGACAAATTGTTTGATTGCTTCAAAAGCGATTTCTTCATGGCTTAAACTTTCGATTTTATCAAAAAAAGAAGGATCAAGCGGTGTAATACTTTCCGGGAAATATAATCCTTTGTCAGTGGCTAATCCTTGTATAACGGCTTCCTGAAAAGAAACTTTTGGGGCATTATGGTTTAAACTGTAGTATTTCATTTTTTTTTAGTTCTTAGTTGGTTAGTCCCTAGTCCTTAGTTCTTAGTTCTTAGTTCTTAGTGATTAGTCCTTAGTTACTGGTCTCAGTCTTTTCGACTAATTACTAAGGACTAGGGACTAAGGACTCATTTTAAATAATTCTTACGCCGTCTGGATTAATCTTCGAAACGTGAATTTCATAAGGTAAATTCATTTTTTCGTACACGTCGCTCATGGCTTTGGCGATTTTTTCGGTGGTTTCTTTTCCTTTGCTTAAAGCGAAAATCGACGGGCCGGAACCTGAAATTCCGGAACCTAAAGCACCGTTTTCGTAAGCTGTTTGTTTGATTTGGTCGAATCCTGGAATTAAAACGCTTCGAACTGGTTCAACGATTTCGTCGTGAAGTGATCTTCCTATTAAATCGTAATCTTTGGTGTAAAGACCTGCAACCAATCCGCCAACATTTCCCCATTGCGTGATGGCGCTTTTTAGCGAAACGTTTTGTTTTAAAACCGAACGGGCGTCAGAAGTTTTTAACTCAATCTGCGGGTGAACAACCGTTGCGTATAATTCTTCCGGACTGTCAATTCTGATAATATCCAAAGGCGAATAACTTCTTACCAAAGTAAAAGCGCCTAAAAGGGCAGGAGCCACGTTGTCGGCATGCGCGTTTCCGCTGGCCAATTTCTCGCCCTGCATCGCAAACTGAACCAAATCTTTACGGGAATATGGTCTTCCCAATAATTCATTAATCCCAAAAACCGCTCCGGCAGAACTGGCAGCACTGCTTCCGATTCCGCTTCCGGCTTTGATGTTTTTATAAATTTCGATTTCGAATCCAAAGTCCAATTCGTCTAATGTTTCGAGCATGGCCAAAGCCGCAACTCCGGAAACATTTTTCTCGGTTTCCAAAGGCAGATCGGCACCGACAATTTTAGTAATTCGAACTCCTTTTTGATCGACTTTTCGAACAATCATTTCATCGCCCGCATTGTCTAAGCAAAGTCCCAATACGTCAAATCCGCACGAAAGATTGGCAATTGTGGCGGGACAGAATAATTTTATTTCTTTCATTTTTTTGGTTTTTGCCACGAAGGCACAAAGTCACAAAGTTTTATTTTTTTTAAGGCTTTGGGTTTTTGCCACGAAGGCGCTAAGACGCAAAGTTTATTTTATTTTTTTAAGGCTTTGGTTTTTTGCCGCAAAGGCTAAGACACAAAGGCTTTTTTATTTTTGCGCTAAGTCTCAAAGGAAAAACTTAAAAACTTAGCGTCTTAGTGCCTTAGCGGCTATACATTTCCAATCCGTATCACGTCAGCAAAAATTCCTGATGCTGTTACCGCAGCACCGGCTCCGGCTCCTTTGATCAATAAAGGCTGATCTACATAACGATCTGTGTAGAACAATACTATATTGTCTTTTCCTTCTAAATTATAGAAAGGATGATCTTTTGGAATAAATTGCAGACCAACGCTTGCTTTTCCGTTTTCGAATTGCGCAACGTATTTCAATCTTGAATCTTTGGCCAAAGCTTCGTTGTAAATACCTTCAAAATGCGAAGCGTGTTTGATCAACGAGGCAAAGAAATCGTCGTTATTTGTTGTGGCTAAACATTCGGCAGGTAAAAACGATTCGTTGGCAATCGCGTCGATGTCCATTTCGTAACCACTTTCGCGAATCAGGATTAGGATTTTACGTGCTACGTCAATTCCGCTTAAGTCGATTTTTGGATCTGGTTCGGTGAATCCCTGAACTCCGGCTTCTTTTACTACATCGTGGAAAGAATTGTTTTCGTCAAAATTGTTGAAAATAAAGTTCAGACTTCCAGATAAAACCGCCTGGATTTTATGCACTTTATCGCCAGAAGCAATAAGGTTTTTTACAGTATCAATAATTGGCAGTCCCGCACCAACATTCGTTTCAAACAAGAAAGGAGCGTTGTATTGACGAGACAGGCTTTTCAGTTTTTTATAATTATCATAAGCAGAAGAACAGGCAATTTTGTTGCAGGTTACCACTGCAATACTTTCTTTTAAGAATTTCTCGTAGGCTTCAGAAACCGTCGCATTAGCTGTAATATCCACAAAAATACTGTTACGTAAATTCAGGTCTTTCGCTTTTTGGATGAATTCTTCAATGCTTGCCGGTTCTCCTTTATCTAAAACATTTTGCCATTCTTTTAATGAAATTCCGTCTTCATCAAAATACATTTTTCTGGAATTAGACAAAGCAATAACACGAACATTAATTTTCAGATTGTCTTTTAAGAATTTCTTCTGGCTGTGAATCTGCTCGATGAATTTTTCTCCCACATTTCCAACTCCCATTACGAACAAATTCAGCTGTTTGGTGTTTTCTTCGAAGAAATTCTCGTGTAAAGTATTCAGGGCTTTTTTAACGTCTCTTTCGTTAATTACAGTCGAAATGTTTCTTTCAGAAGCACCCTGTGCAATCGCACGAATGTTTACGTTGTTTTTTCCTAAAGTACTGAACATTCTTCCGCTTAAACCCTGGTGATTTTTCATGTTTTCACCCACCAAAGCAATAATGCAAAGATCTTTTTCTACATAACAAGGGTCGATTTTGTTTTGGGCAATTTCAATTTCAAAAGCTTTATTAATAGCAGCTTCGGCATTATCAGCATCCGAATTTAAAATTCCAATACAAATGGAGTGTTCAGAAGAAGCCTGAGTAATAAAGATTACGTTGATTTTTTCCTGAGACAATACTTCGAACAAACGTCTTGACGAACCCGCAACTCCTATCATTCCAGGACCTTCAAGTGTTAAAAGCGAAATATTATCAATATGGCTGATTCCTTTTACAACGGTGTCTTTTGAAAGAACAGTATCCGAAATTAAAGTTCCTACGGCTTCCGGTTCAAAAGTATTTTTGATTAAAATGGGAATGTTTTTTCTAAGAACTGGCTGAATAGTAGGCGGATACAACACTTTGGCGCCAAAATGCGACAACTCCATGGCTTCCTGATACGAAATATTCGCAATTGGCTGTGCCTGTTTTACAATTTTTGGATTGGCAGTAAACATTCCGTTTACGTCTGTCCAGATTTCCAGTTGTTCTGCATCAACAGCTCCGGCAATAATAGCGGCCGTATAATCAGAACCGCCTCGTCCTAAAGTCGAAGTAATTCCGTCTAAAGTCTGTGCAATAAAGCCCGGAAGTATAGTAATTTTAGACTGATTTCCGGCAAAATAATTCTGAATCAGTTTATTGGAAATTTCAAAGTTAACCGCTGCTTTTCCGAAGTTATTGTCTGTTTTAATTAATTCCCGGCTGTCTTTATAAGCGGCCTCTTTTTCAGTTTGCTGAAATGCCTGAGCAATTATAAAGGAGGAAAGTAATTCACCAAAACTCAAAATAGTGTCGGCTGTTCTTGGTGATAATTCGCCCAGTAAGAAACAACCGTCAAATAAAGTTTCTAAGTGATTGATGATTCTTTTTACATGGCTTAAAAGACTGCTTTGTTCGCTTACCGGAATGAGTTCTTTTAAGGTATCCAGGTGTTTTTTCTCGATCTCAGCTACTACATCTCTGAAGCTTTCGTCGTTTGCCGCCGCTTTTGCCGCTGCCGACTGTAATAAATCGGTTACTTTACTAAGGGCAGAAACAACCACAACTAATTGATCCTGTTTGGCTTTTTGGTTAACAATTTCGAGAACGAGTTTTATATTTTGAGCATTGGCTACCGAAGTTCCGCCAAATTTTAATACTTTCATTTTTTGATATTTTTAATAAGTTTCAAAGATTTTGAGTAACAAAGGTTACCAACTGTAAACTGAAAACTGCGACTTTTTTTTCTTTGTAAATGTTTTTCATGTATCCAATACCTTTCTTCTTTTAAGAAAAAAGTATAGACAAATCCGGATTATATGTAAAAATGTATACCCCTAAGGGGTAGTAGTTGTTGTAGAAGTAATGGTAACAGCAATTGCAGTTCCGGTTAGAACTGTCGTTGTAGCGTAATATGTAGTGCTGTTATTTTTCATTTTTGATTTTTCAAAAGTACAGCTTTTTATAAAAGTTAAAAACCTAAAAAGGCTTTTTGCGAATATTTTAATAATTTAAATCTCTATAATTCAATATTGAGCATTTGTTAAAATTAAATATGTTAAGTTGTTGTTTTGATATATTTCGGCTGGTTTGAAATTGAGATTTTGAAAAGCAATGATTTGAGTTTTAATAAAAATACGATTGAAAATCACACTGATTTCCTGAGATCACAATTATGAAATGAATAAAGGTCCTGAATCGCCTTGTGGTGAATTTTTAATTATTGTGATAAAATGTTGCTTTTTAATATGGATTTGTTGAATTTTGACATCTTAATTTGAAAAACATCATGAGAGAAATCCATTATATAAGTACTGAAACCATAACATTAGAAACACTGCAGGAGATTTTATCGCAGCATAAATCATTAGAATTGTCTGAAGAAGCTAAAGTAAACGTTCAGAAATGCCGTGATTATTTAGATAAAAAAATGGCATCGCATACGGCGCCTATTTATGGTATTAATACCGGTTTTGGTTCGCTTTACAGTGTGAAAATCTCGAATGAAAATTTATCAAAACTTCAGGAAAACTTAGTAAAATCGCACGCCTGCGGAACAGGGGAGGAAGTGCCGTCTGAAATTGTAAAGATGATGCTTTTACTTAAAATTCAGTCTTTGAGTTATGGACATTCCGGAGTGCAGCTTAAAACATTGGAGCGTTTAGTAGATTTTTATAATCATGATATTCTTCCGGTAATTTATACTCAAGGTTCACTTGGTGCTTCGGGAGATTTGGCTCCTTTGGCACATTTATCTCTGCCTTTAATTGGAGAAGGAGTGGTGTTTTTTGAAGGAAAGAAAACAGCTTCTGCTGAAGTTTTAAAACATTTTAACTGGGAACCAATCGTTTTACAGTCCAAAGAAGGTCTGGCTTTATTAAACGGAACGCAGTTTATGAGTGCTTACGGTGCTCATATTTTAATTAAGGCTTATAAATATTCGTATCTCGCCGATTTAATCGGAACTATTTCTTTAGAAGGTTTTGACGGAAGAATTGAGCCATTTAACGAATTGATACATTATATACGTCCGCACAAAGGACAAATTGTAACGGCACAGCGTATCACTGAATTTTTGGACGGAAGTGAAATTATCGTTCAGGAAAAGAAACACGTTCAGGATCCATATTCTTTCCGTTGCATGCCGCAGGTTCACGGTGCTTCCAAAGATGCAATTGATTATGTTCGAAAAGTATTCAAAACAGAAATTAATTCCGTAACCGATAATCCTAATATATTTACAGAAGCGGACCAGATTATTTCGGGAGGGAATTTCCACGGACAGCCTTTGGCATTGGCTTTAGATTTTCTGGCAATCGCTTTGGCTGAATTAGGAAGTATTTCAGAAAGAAGAACCTACCAGTTAATTTCCGGACTTCGTAACCTTCCGGCGTTTTTAGTAGATAATCCGGGATTGAATTCTGGTTTTATGATTCCGCAGTATACAGCTGCCAGTATTGCCAGTCAGAACAAACAATTGGCAACGCCGGCAAGTATTGATAGTATTGTTTCCAGTAACGGTCAGGAAGATCATGTGAGCATGGGAGCGAACGGAGCAACAAAAGCCTTACGAATTTTAGATAATCTGGAGCGTATTTTAGCGATCGAATTACTGAATGCTTCACAGGCTATAGCTTACAGAGAGCCTCTGAAATCAAGTGATTTTATCGAAATGTTCCTGAGCAGCTACAGAGAAGTAGTGCCTTTTGTAAAAGAGGACCGAATCTTACATAATGACATAGAAAACACGGTGTTATTCCTTGAGAGTTTCCAAATAGAAAACGATTTATTAACAATGGCTTAACATTGTAAAATATTATTGAAGTAATTTTGCACTATCAAAAATATAAAAATGTCAATAAACAGTATTTTCCAATTTTTAGTGCCGAAAGACAAGAAATTCTTTCCACTTTTTGAAGAGGCTTCAAGCAATTTAATTGAATTAGCTTCTAACTTACACGAAGCTGTAAACCTTCCATTAAAAGAAAGAGAAATTCTTTTTCAAAAGATTGACGAATTAGAACAAAAAGGAGAGGATATTACCCGTCAGACTAACTTAGAGTTAAGCAGAAACTTTATTACTCCTTTTGACAGAGAAGATATCCATACATTAATTACTTCTATCGATAACGTTGCCGATTACCTTCACGGGGCATCCAGCCGTATGAGATTGTATCAGGTTGATAAGATTACCAAATCGATCCGAAAAATGACAGAAATCAACCTTGAAGCTTGTCAGAATATTGACAGTGCGGTTAAAGAGTTGAGAAATCTACAAAATTTTAAAGTTATTAAAGACGCTTGTGCCAGAATCAATAAACTTGAAAACAAGTCTGATAACGTATATAACAAAGCAGTTTTTGAAATTTTTGAAAACGAAACAGATGCTAAAAATATCATTAAATACAAAGAGGTATTATCTGTTTTAGAATCTGCAACAGACAAATGTAAGAGTGTTGCGAACATACTGGAATCTATTTCTGTAAAACATTCTTAATTCAATTTTTCATTCTGAAGTTATAATCTTATGACTATACTTATTTTAATTATAGTACTGGCTTTAATTTTTGATTACATCAATGGTTTTCATGATGCGGCCAATGCTATAGCGACTGTTGTTGCAACAAAGGTGCTGACACCTTTTCAGGCGGTTGTCTGGGCAGCATTTTTTAACTTTCTGGCGTATTGGGTTTTCGGATTTGGTGTTGCAGATACTGTTGCTAAAACAGCTCATACCATGGAAATTAACCTGGTAGTAATTTTAGCCGGAGTTATAGCCGCAATCTGCTGGAACTTATTAACCTGGTGGTTAGGAATTCCTTCGAGTTCTTCTCATACACTTATTGGAGGTTTTGCGGGTGCTGCAGTAGCGCATGCAATAGCAGTTCATGGTTTCTCCGGTTATGTTGGAGAAGACGGGGCAACGCATTACTGGTATGAAATTGTAAGCTGGTATAAGGCCGGAAAAGACGGAGGAATGCCTTCGGGAGTTATTATCATTATTGCTTTTATTGTTTTAGCCCCGCTTTTAGGAGCTCTGGCATCGTATTTAATTTCAATTTGGTTATTAAACGCTTCCCGAAAAAGTATTGGACCTAAAATCTTTACTGTAGCTTTAATGCTTGCAACTATTTGGTTTGTTTACGTTCAGATGGTTTCTTATGATGAAATTGTAGAGCATGGTAAACCTCGTTTTGACTCTCATTTCTGGAGTGTAGTATTTGATTCACATAATATTAAATGGTTCTTAGTTGCTTTTATTGTTTTAACTGTCAGCGGGTTTTGTTTGATATTCAGTAGTCTGAACTTACATCAGGCAGATGCGGCTTTAAAGAAAATGCAATTATTATCTTCTGCGGCATTTAGTTTAGGGCACGGAGGAAATGACTCTCAAAAAGTAATGGGTATTATTGCAGCTGCGGTTGCGGTTTATATCAATACCAATCCCGGAGTTCATATGGATGCCTGGTTAGATGTGGTTCTGCCAAATGAAGATTTAGGTGTTAAAGGAGTAATGCCGGGCTGGATTCCGTTAGCTTGTTATTCTGCAATTGCAGCCGGAACTTTAAGCGGTGGATGGAAGATTGTAAAAACAATGGGTTCTAAAATTACAAAAGTAAGCTCGTTTGAAGGTGTGGCTGCTGAAACTGCCGGAGCTTTAACGCTTTATTTTACAGAACACTTAAAAATCCCGGTAAGTACAACACATACTATTACAGGATCTATTATTGGTGTTGGATTAACAAAACGTGTTTCTGCAGTACGCTGGGGGGTTACAGTAAGTTTAGTCTGGGCCTGGATTTTGACCATTCCAATTTCAGCTATATTAGCAGGTTTGGTTTACTTTATACTGAGTGTATTTATTTAGTAAAATGATTATGATGAAATGTGAGATGTAAATGCTCATTTTCTTAAAATAGTAAAAGCCGGTTTCAATTTGAAATCGGCTTTTTGGGTTTAAATAATTAATTGGTAAAGTAATATATTTGATTCCAATTTAAAATCCGTTTTATGACAGATCAAAAAACTTTAAAGCAAATAGAAAGAATAAAAATAAAGCTTTTTTTGGCACAAGAGAAAGATGCAGATTTTGAAGTGTTTGGGGCAGATAGTCATGAATATGTGGTGGGAAAAGTGGTAGGTGAGGATGTTATTTTGAAATTTGAAAAGGACTATGAAATTTCTCTTCCTGAATGTTATAAGGCATTTTTATTAAATGTTGGAAATGGTGGAAAATCATATGAAAAATCTGCAGCCGGGCCAGGTTATGGGATATTTCCTCTTGGAAAAAATGTTGCAGAATTTGTTTATAGTAATCCGGAGAAATATTTAAAACAAGATTGTAGGCTTTATCCCGAAATGAGTAATGATTTTTGGGAAGATCTCAATAAGAGAATTGATGACGATATTTCTGATGAAGATTTCGAAGATGAATTAGGGAAAATTTTCTCCGGCATTTTACCTCTTGGTACGGAAGGCTGTACGTATTATTACGGACTTGTTTTAAATGGAGAATTTAAGGGAAAGGTCGTAAATATTGATATTGACAGACGTAAACCTTACTTTGCATTTGAATCTAATTTTTTGGATTGGTATGAACACTGGCTGGATGAAATTACAGAAGGAGCTGAAGGTTTTGATGCTGATTTCTTTGATTATACATTGGGAGGGACCGTAAGTCATATTTTGGAAGTATATTTTTCAACGGATTCAATTGATACTAAAATGAACTGCTTATTTGGGATCTTAAAAAAGAAAAATCTTGATTTCGGAACCATTAATTTAGTAGAAGAGCAGTATAAAATCAACTCCGGTGCAATTCAGAAAAGACTACTTCAAATCTTGACTAAATTTGATTATGAAAGAGCTTATCCTCATTTGCTTGATTTTACAAAAGTTAGTTTGTTAGACGTTTTTCAGTGTGTATTTTGGTATGCAAAAGATAAAAGTTCTGATTGGTTAGAAACGATCAGGTCAAATGCTGATGTAATAAATGATGAAGAAATGTTTCGATTTTGTACTTATCTGCTGAAAGAAACGAATTTGGATTACGGTGATATTCTTATTCCTTTTACTTCTAATAAAAATGAAAACATTAGAATTAGTGCTTATTATACTTTAGGTCAATTGAAGAATAAAGCCGATTACACCGCTGTTTTTGCAGTGGGGCTTAGCGATATTTCAGATAGAGTTATTCACACGGTTTTAAAGGCTTTAAATGGAGTAGAAGATCCCAGGCTTTTAAAACATTATAAAAATATTGCAGAACGATTTCCAAAAGAAAAAGATCATATTTTAGTAAACTTAAATCAACGGCTTAATTCTTTTGGGTTAACAAATGAAACAATCAAAAAAACGAATTTAGATAACTATTAAAAAGAGAGCCGATTTCCATTTGAAATCGGCTCTCTTTTTAAGGCTTTTGGAGATCTTTGTGATTGTGTTTACGTTTATAATGCGTTTGTTTGAGATGTTTTTGGTCATTAGAAATGATGCTGATACTTCCGTCAATTTCGAGCATGGCAAGTTTTATATCAGTTAAATGCTCCAGGCCATGTTCGCGTGCGGCTTCTTTTAGTTCTTCATGAGAAATATCTAATCGGCTTAAAGCTTTAAAGTCCAGTTTTCCATCGTGAATTAGGACTTCAGGTTTATCAAGTAATAGATTGTTTAAAGTCTTATATCTGCGGGTTAATTTTTTGATCGCAAAATTGATTATAAATAAAACCAGCGCCGCGATTAAACCTCCGGCAAGACTGGTATCGGGACCCACCATAGCGTTTTGAACTGAATTGCTGATGAGCAGAATCAGGATAATATCGGCCGTGTTTAATTGAGAAAGTTCTTTTTTGCCAAAGATTCGCAAAGCAATCGTCATGAAAAAATAGACAGCAACGCTTCGGATGATTATGTCTAAGTATGGAAATTGTATCATTTTGCTATTTTTTGTTTATTAAAGTTAAAGAAAAAAGCTTTGTCAAAGTTTTAAACTTCGACAAAGCTTGTAAATTATAGATTAAGAATTAAGTTTAAATGAACTTAATTACAACTTAAAATTCTTTTCAATGGCTTTAATCATTTCTCCGGCAACATCTTTATTGGTGGCGCCTTCAATTCCTTCAAGGCCCGGAGAAGAGTTTACTTCCAGTAATAAAGGTCCTTTTGAAGAACGGATAATGTCAACACCGGCTACTTTTAAATCCATTGCTTTTGCGGCTTTAATGGCGATTTTTTTCTCTTCAGGAGTCACTTTTATGACCGATGCAGTTCCGCCAAGGTGGATATTGGCTCTGAATTCGCCCGGCATCGCTTCACGCTGAATGGCGGCGACTACTTTTCCGTCAATCACAAAACAGCGAATGTCTTTTCCATTGGCTTCTTTGATGAATTCCTGCACCAGAATGTTGGCATTTAAACTTTTAAAAGCATTAATAACACTTTCTGCCGCTTTTTTAGTTTCTGCCAGAACAACCCCTTTTCCCTGCGTTCCTTCTAATAATTTTACAATCAGAGGGGAACCGCCAACCATTTTAATTAAATTGTCGGTATCGAGCGGAGAATTGGCAAATCCGGTTGTTGGAATATCGATTCCGCTGTTTAAAAGTAACTGTAACGAATATAATTTATCTCTTGATTGTGTAATCGCTGTAGCTGAATTTAAAACAAAAACCTTTAAAGCTTCAAACTGACGTGTTAATGCACAGCCGTAAAAAGTAATACTTGGTCGGATTCTCGGAATAATAGCATCGAATTCGTTTAGGATTTTCCCGCCCCTGTAGTGTATTTCAGGTTTTTTGGCGTCCAGTTTCATGTAACATTCCTTGATGTTCAGGAAATGCATTTCATGGCCGCGCATTTCGCCGGCCTCCATAATACGTTTGTTGCTGTATAATTCAGGATTACTGGCCAGAAGACCAATTCGTAAACCTGTGGTTGCTTTTTCTGAGTTTTGGTATAATTCTTTTAAAGTTTCAGGCGAAGGCTGTCCCAGAAGATATTTTTGTTCCGGATCTACCAAAACCCTTCCACTCATGGCTTCACGTCCTAAAAGCATTCGGAATCCCATAGAATCACGATTGGTTAAAGTCATTTCGATTGGCCATTTGGCATCGCCAATTTTTAAATGGGTCTGAATAACGTAACGATGTTCTCTGTAACCACTGGAACTTTTTACAATTCTTTTGTCAACCAGAGGAGCTTCGCAGTGAATAATAGTTTTAATGTTATTCTGAATCGGGTTAATGTCAAATTTTACCCAATTGGCATCATTTTTTATAAAAGGAGCTATGTTGATAGCGTGCATTGCCGAAGTTTTGGCACCAGAATCGACACGAGCCTTTATTGTCGGGATTCCAAGTTCTGGAAATGAGCACCATTCTTCGCTGCCTAAAATGACTTTGTTTTGAAGCATATTTTGTTTTTTTGTTAAAGAATTTAAATTCAAAAATAGCTATTTGCTTTTACTAAAGATAGTAAATTATCCAAAAAAAATACCCGTTAAGTTATGAAAACGTAACGGGTAAGTTATTTTTGTTATAAATTTTAACTAATTTATTGATTTGTCGGCTCTTCGGCTTTGTGTATCTCTACTGAAAGTTCTTGTGAATCCTCTTTTAAATCCATCATGATTTCATCACCTGAATGTATTTTTGAAGTGATGATTTCTTCGGCTAACAAATCTTCAACATATTTTTGAATGGCTCGCTTAAGCGGTCTTGCACCAAACTGTTTGTCAAAACCTTTTTCGGCAATAAAGGCTTTTGCTTTGTCTGTTAAGGTTAATTTGTAACCTAACTCGGCAATACGTGAATATAGTTTTTTCAATTCGATTTCGATAATCACATCGATATCTGCTTTTTCTAAACTGTTGAATACAATCACGTCGTCAATTCTGTTTAAGAACTCAGGGGCAAAAGTTTTCTTTAAAGCATTTTCGATAACGCTTTTAGAATTTTCATCAGCCTGTGCCACTTTTGCGGCAGTTCCAAATCCAACACCTTGTCCGAAGTCTTTTAACTGACGGGCTCCCACGTTTGAAGTCATAATAATGATCGTGTTTTTAAAATCAATTTTACGACCTAAGCTGTCGGTTAAATATCCGTCATCTAAAACCTGAAGCATCATATTGAATACATCCGGGTGTGCTTTTTCGATCTCGTCTAAAAGTACTACGCAATATGGTTTTCTACGAACTTTTTCGGTTAACTGACCGCCTTCTTCGTACCCAACATATCCCGGAGGCGCTCCAACTAAACGGGAGATCGCAAATTTCTCCATGTATTCGCTCATATCAATACGAACTAAAGCATCTTCAGAATCGAATAGTTCTTTAGCCAGTACTTTAGCCAGCTGTGTTTTACCAACACCGGTCTGACCTAAGAAAATAAAGGAACCAATTGGTTTATTAGGATCTTTAAGTCCGGCTCTGTTACGTTGAATAGAACGTGCAATTTTAAGAACCGCATCATTCTGACCGATTACTTTGTTCTGAATTAATTCAGGTAATTTGGCTAATTTGTTGCTTTCTGTTTGTGCAATTCTGTTTACAGGGATTCCGGTCATCATCGAAACAACATCGGCTACATTATCTTCTGTAACTTCAATTCGGTTGTTTTTAGAATCTTCTTCCCATTGTTCCTGAGCGGTAGCAAGATCTTTTTCAATACGTTTCTCGTCATCGCGAAGTTTGGCAGCTTCTTCATATTTCTGTTTTTTAACTACCATGTTCTTCATTTCGCGAACTTCTTCTAACTGGCGTTCCAAATCTAAAATTTGTTTTGGAACATCAATATTCGTAATGTGTACACGTGAACCCGCTTCGTCAAGAGCATCAATAGCCTTGTCTGGTAAGAAACGCTCAGACATATAACGGTCTGTAAGTTTAACACAGGCCTCAATAGCTTCCGGTGTATACGTTACATTGTGGTGATCTTCGTATTTGTCTTTTACGTTGTTCAGAATGGCAATTGTTTCCTCAACAGAAGTTGGTTCTACAATTACTTTTTGGAAACGTCTTTCTAAGGCTCCGTCTTTTTCAATATACTGTCTGTACTCATCCAGAGTAGTAGCACCAATACACTGAATTTCACCTCTTGCTAAAGCAGGTTTAAACATGTTGGAAGCATCCAGTGAACCAGTTGCTCCTCCGGCACCTACTATGGTGTGGATTTCATCAATAAAAAGAATGATGTCATCGTTTTTTTCCAGCTCGTTCATTACGGCTTTCATTCTTTCCTCAAACTGTCCTCTGTATTTAGTTCCGGCAACTAAGCTCGCTAAATCAAGAGTTACCACGCGTTTGTGGAAAAGAATACGGGATACTTTCTTTTGGATAATTCGAAGAGCAAGTCCTTCTGCAATGGCAGATTTACCTACTCCCGGTTCTCCGATAAGAAGCGGATTGTTCTTTTTTCGTCGGCTTAAAATTTGTGAAACACGTTCAATTTCTTTTTCGCGTCCTACAACAGGATCCAGTTTTCCTTCTTCTGCCATTTCTGTTAAATCTCTCCCAAAATTATCTAAAACCGGAGTCTTTGATTTTTTGTTTGACTTATTGGCGGGATTATTAAAACTGCTTTCCTTTAGACTGTCATCTTGTCCTGAATCGTCATTGTACGATTCGTTTCTTGGCAAGTTTTCTAAGAATTCTTCTTCGTTTGGCGTCATGTTTAAGTATTGTTCTTTAGCTACGTCATAATCTATTTTCAGTTTATTCAGTAACTTGGTTGTTGGATCGTTTTCGTTTCGTAAGATACACAGCAGCAGATGAGCAGTGCTAATCGACGAACTTTGAAATACTTTAGCTTCAAGAAAAGTGGTCTTCAGGGCTCTTTCTGCCTGTCGGGTAAGATGAAGGTTTTTCTTTTCAGTATTTACTTCAACGCTGTGATTGGCCGGACTCAGGACTTCTACTTTCCTGCGTAAATGATCTAAATCAACTGCCAGGTTATTAAGTATATGGATAGCTTTACCATTACCATCTCTTAAAATACCCAGCATCAGATGTTCAGTACCAATAAAGTCGTGTCCTAAACGAAGGGCTTCTTCTTTACTGTACGTAATAACATCTTTTACTCTTGGTGAAAAATTATCATCCATAATATATAATTGGTAGTGTAAATTTAATTATTTACTGGTTGAAAAACAAAAATCGTACCTATCGGGATCTGCTGTCAGCTAATTGACAAAAAAAATAACAATTAAACAGTTAAAAAACGCTTAATTTATTAACTAAAACCCAAAATAAAGTTGTTAATAAATCATTTAAATAAGTGTAAGTAAATAGCTGAAAAAATTTTTAAAAACCGTATCTTGGCACGCTTTGTAACTAATATAATTATTTAATATAACAACTTATGTCTGAAGGAGAAAAGTTAATTCCTATTAACATAGAGGATGAAATGAAGTCAGCTTACATCGATTATTCGATGTCAGTAATTGTATCGAGAGCACTTCCTGATGTTAGAGATGGCTTGAAACCAGTGCACCGAAGAGTTCTTTACGGAATGTATGATTTGGGTGTAACGTCAAGATCTGCCCACAAAAAGTCAGCGAGAATTGTAGGAGAGGTTCTGGGTAAGTACCACCCGCACGGAGATACTTCTGTTTATGATGCAATGGTTCGTATGGCGCAGGAATGGAGTATGCGTTATTTATTAGTGGATGGTCAGGGTAACTTTGGATCTGTTGATGGTGACAGTCCGGCAGCGATGCGTTATACTGAGGCCAGAATGCGTAAGATTTCTGAAGAAATTATGGCAGATATTGAAAAAGAAACAGTTGATTTTCAATTGAACTTTGACGATACAATATATGAACCAAAAGTAATGCCTACCAGAGTTCCTACTTTATTGGTAAACGGAGCAACAGGTATTGCAGTTGGTATGGCAACCAATATGCCGCCGCACAATTTAACCGAAGTTATCAATGGTACTTTAGCTTTTCTTGATAATAATGATATTGAGGTAGATGAATTAATGACACATATTAAAGCTCCTGATTTTCCAACAGGAGGTATAATATATGGATATGAAGGCGTTCGTGAAGCTTTTAAAACAGGTAGAGGACGTATTGTAATGCGTGCGAAAGTTGGTTTTGAAGAAGTTGACGGAAGAGAATCTATTATCGTTACTGAAATTCCATATCAGGTTAACAAAGCCGAAATGATTAAACGTACGGCTGATTTAGTAAACGAGAAAAAAATTGAAGGCATTGCCAATATTCGTGACGAGTCGGATAGAAATGGTATGCGTATCGTTTATATCTTAAAACGTGATGCTACGCCAAACGTAGTTTTAAATACCTTATATAAATACACTCAATTACAATCTTCTTTTAGTGTAAACAATATTGCTTTAGTAAAAGGACGTCCTCAGTTGCTGAATCTGAAAGATATGATTCACTACTTTATTGAGCACCGTCATGATGTTGTAGTGAGAAGAACGCAGTTTGAATTGCGTAAAGCAGAAGAAAGAGCACATATTTTAGAAGGTTTAATCATTGCTTCTGATAATATCGACGAAGTAATTGCGTTAATTAGAGGGTCTAAAAATACAGACGAAGCCAGAGAAAAATTGATCGAAAGATTTAAATTATCCGATATTCAGGCTCGTGCTATTGTAGAAATGCGTCTGCGTCAGTTAACAGGTCTGGAGCAGGATAAATTAAGAGCGGAATATGATGAATTGATGAAATTAATTGAGCATTTGAAAGCTTTATTAGCAGACATTAATTTAAGAACGGACTTAATTAAAGAAGAACTGATTGAAATTCGTGATAAATACGGAGATGATCGTCGTTCTCAAATCGAGTATTCAGGAGGTGATGTGAGTATTGAAGATTTAATTGCGGATGAGAATGTAGTAATTACGATTTCACATGCGGGTTATATCAAACGTACCAACTTATCTGAATACAAGACACAGAACAGAGGAGGAGTAGGACAGAAGAGTGCCGGAACCAGAGATCAGGATTTCCTTGAGCACATGTTTGTTGCTACAAACCATCAGTATATGATGTTCTTTACACAAAAAGGAAAATGTTTCTGGATGCGTGTGTATGAAATTCCGGAAGGAAGTAAAACAGCAAAAGGAAGAGCTATCCAGAACCTGATCAATATTGAAAGTGAAGATAAAGTAAAAGCTTTTATTTGTACACAAGACTTAAAGGATAAAGACTATATCAATACACATAATCTTGTAATGGTAACGAAACAAGGGCAGGTGAAGAAAACTTCTTTAGAGAAGTATTCGAAACCTCGTGCTAATGGAGTTGCTGCTATTACCATTAAAGAAGGTGATGAATTACTGGAAGCAAAATTAACAGATGGAGAAAGTCAGATTATTTTAGCGGTTAAGTCAGGTAAATTAGTTCGTTTTGAGGAAACCAAAACACGTCCGATGGGAAGAACCGCTTCAGGAGTTCGCGGTATTACCTTAAAAGATGATACTGATGAAGTAATTGGTATGGTTACTGTAGCTAAAAATGATATTGCCGATTCACAAATTTTAGTGGTTACTGAAAACGGATATGGTAAACGTACTAAACTGGTTGATGATGATGGTGAAGATGTGTACAGAATTACCAACCGTGGAGGTAAAGGAGTTAAAACGCTTAATATCACAGATAAAACTGGTAAGCTGATTTCTATTAATGCAGTAACGGATTCTGATGACCTGATGATCATTAATAAATCAGGATTGACCATCAGAATGGCAATTGAGGATTTACGTGTTATGGGACGTGCTACTCAGGGTGTTAGGCTGATTAACTTAAAAGGAAAAGATTCTATTGCTGCTGTTACCAAAGTAATGAAAGACGACGCTGAAGAAGTAGTTGTTGATGAAGACGGTAATGTTGTAGAGCCTGCTATCGAAAGAGTAAAACCGGATTTAGAAGTTCTTGAAGATGACGGAACGGCTGAAGAAGATGACGACGACGATACAGAGGAAGAGATCGAAGAAGATGATTCTGCTGATGAAGAAGAATCTGAAGAATAAAAAGAGAAACTACAAGAATATTAAATTAAATATACAAATTGAACACTATGAAAAGTAAATATGTAATACTAGCGTCAGCCTTACTGATCTCTGTAGCTACGTTTGCTCAAAAAGATCAAATTAAAAGTGCCGAAAAAGCATTAAAAAGCGGTGATGCTCAGGGAGCACTTGCACAATTAAAAGATGCTGAGAACCTGATCGTAAATGCTAAAGATACAGAGCAGGCTCAATACTATTTTGTACAAGGGAATGCTTATTTAGATCTTGCTACTAAAAAAGTAGAAGAGAGTAAAAATTTAAGTGCTGCTGCTGATAGTTACAAAAAATTAATCGATCTTGAAAAAGCTTCCGGAAAACAGAAATATTCTACTCAGGCAGCTGCTTCTATTACTAATATTAAAGGATTGTTGATTAATTCGGCTATCGCAGATACTCAGGCTAATAAACATTCTGAGGGAGCAAAAAAATTGTATGACGCTTATCAGTTAGACAGAAAAGATACTATCAATCTTTATTATGCTGCTTCTACAGCAGTAAATGCACAGGATTATGATGCAGCTCTTCCAATGTATGAAGAATTAAAAAAATTAAATTATTCAGGTAAAGGAACTTTGTATCTGGCTGTAAATAAAGCAAGCGGAAGCGAAGATAATTTCAGTGATGCTAAAGAAAGAGATTTGGCAGTGAAATTAGGTACTCACGAGAAGCCAAAAACAGAAGCTATTCCTTCAAAAAGAGGTGAGATTTATAAAAATCTTGCTTTGATTTTAGTTCAGAAAGGACGTACAGAAGATGCGAAAAAAGCAATTGCGGATGCCAGAAAAACAAATCCGGACGATTCGTCTTTGATTTTAACTGAGGCTAACCTGTACCTTGAGACTAAAGATTTTGAAATGTACAAAAAACTGGTTGGTGAAGCTTTGCAAAAAGATCCAAACAATGCCGACTTAGTATTTAATCTTGGTGTTTTAAGTTCAAATGCTAAAAACAATGAGGATGCTGAAAAATACTATTTAAAAGCAATTGAGATTAATCCAAATTATGCAAATGCTTATTTGAATCTGGCGGCATTGAAATTGGAGGCTGAAAAACCAATCATTGACGAAATGAATAAACTGGGAACTTCTGCAAAAGACATGAAACGTTATGATGTTTTAAAAGCACAGAGAGAAAATGTTTTCAAAGGGGTTATTCCTTATCTTAAAAAAGCAAATGAACTAGATCCTAAAAACGAAGATGTTGCTAAGACATTATTAGGAGTTTATAAAGCTTTGGAGATGACTGCCGAAGCTAAAGCTTTAAAAGCAACAATGAACTAATTAGTTTGTTGGGAATATAATAAAAAACCATCCGCCCACAACGGATGGTTTTTTTATGGCTCCATTTTTAAATCGTTACTTTCTTTAATTAACTAATACGGCTGACAAGGTAATAGTTGTATTTAAAAGTTTGGAAATAGGGCATATTTCCTTGGCTTTTGCAGCTGTTTTTTCAAATTCTTCTGCAGAAATAGAAGGAACTTTTCCTTTTAAGTCCAAATGAATTAAGGTGATAGAACCGTCTTCAAAAGTTACGGTAGCTTCCGTTGTTAAATCATCAGCTGTAAAGCCGGCTTCGTTTAGTAAAAAGCTTAACTGCATTGTAAAACAGCCTGAATGAGCGGCTGCTATAAGTTCTTCCGGGTTTGTACCCACACCGTCTGCAAATCTCGTTTTAAAAGACAGCTGTGCGTTATCTAAAGTGGTGCTTTGTGTGCTTATTGTTCCTTTTCCTTCCATACCGGTTCCTTTCCAGTTGGCATTTGCTTTTCTAGTAAATTTCATTTTCTTGGTAATTAAAAATTAATAACTGTATTTTGTTGATTATCAATAAATAGTGGTTAATCAAATATAGCGAATATTTTCCAGTATTAATTTATCAATTTGTTATTTGAAAGTAAATTCATAAAAAAAGAGGTGTAATGAATATTGTCATTACACCTCTTTTAAGTATTTTGAGATCTTAACCTATTCCTGGTTTAAGTTTCTTAATTGTTTTAATTTATCTTTCCATACTTCCAGGCTTTCTTTGTGTATAGCGATATTTTTGCGTACTTCAAGAACAATTGAATTTTCCTTTTTAGCATTTTTAGTATTAGTGAAAAACTGAATATTGTTTTCTAACTGAAAGATTTCATTTTGTACTTCTTCAATTTTACGCATGATAAAAATCTTTTCATTGTCCAGTTTACGGGTGTCATTACTGTCAGATAAAGAATCGATTCTGTTGGTAAAACGCATCATTTCAGATTCTTTTTTGCTTAAGCTTAATTTTTCAAAAAGAGCATCTAAAATTTTGTTGAACTTTCCTTCAATATGACGTCTTGAAAAAGGAACTTTTCCATAACCTTTCCAGATTTCAATATGCTGTTTAATAGCATCTAAATCAGTTTTATGGTCTCCTGTTAACTGATAGGCTCTTAAGATATCTAAATAGGCTTTTTTATTGTCAAAAGCGGCTACTTCATCCGCATTTTCTTCGGATTTGTGTTCTTTAAGTTTGTCAAAGTAATGGTTACATGCGTCTTTGAATTCTTTCCAGATTTTGTCTGAATACTTTTTAGGAACATGCCCAATCTGTTTCCATTCCTCCTGAATTTGTTTCATAATTGGAGTAGTCGAAGCAAAATCAGTGCTTTCCTGAAGTTCTTTGGCTTTGGCCACAAGAGCCATTTTTTTGTTTAAATTATCGTTTTGATCCTTTTTGATGTCTTTGTAAAATGAATTTTTAAAGGCATTAAAATTTCGAACGGCATTTTTAAAGGCTGCCCAGGTTTCTTCATTTACTTCAGAAGGAACTTTTCCCGCCGCAAAAAACTCGTTTCTTAAATTTTCTACTTTTTGAATCTGAACCAGCCATTGTGAATGCGAGTTTACTTTCTCAGTGCCTAAAACTTCAATTTTGGCAATAATTTCCTTTTTGATTTCGAGATTCTGCTGCTCATTAGCTCTTTGGCCTTCAAATAAAAGTTCTCTTTTATCGTGGATTTTTTTAGTCAGTTCGCTAAATTTATTCCAGATCGAATCACGGTGTTCTTTTGAAACCGGGCCAATATCTTCTTTCCAGAGACGATGTAAATCCTGTAATTCACGAAAAGCTTTGTTTACATCCGTTTCATTGACAAGTTCCTCGACTCTTGCAATAATTTTTTGCTTCTGGTCCAGATTGTGTTTAAAATCTAAATCTCTTGCTTCACGGTCCAGGTGCAGGTAATCGTAAAAATTCTCTAAATGAAAATGGTAATTGTTCCAGACATGATTGTATTTGTCTTTTGGAATTGCTCCGGCATTTTTCCATCTTTCTCTTAAGTCATTAAAATGCTTAAGGGTATCTTTAATATTTTCCTGAGGATTTATAAGTTCTTTTAATTCCTCAACTATAGCAAGTCTGGTTTCAAGATTTGATTTTAAATTAGTCTGTAAATGCTTAAAGTGTACATTTCTTTTCTCTCTGAAAATATTGTAATATTCGTCAAATTTTGATTTTAAAGGAGAGTGATATTCAAATTCTTCGTTAGGATCTTCTTTTGAAGCATTAAATTCTTCTCTTTTTTCTTCTAAGAAATGATTGTACTGTAAAAGAAACGATTTTTTGATTTCTTCAATATGATCTTTTACAGACATTATTTTATCTGTATTTACCAGTTTTTTAAGTTCATCGACAAGTGCGTCCAGAGAAAACGTGTGATAATCCTTCATAGGAATTTCATGACGCTCTTTTAATGTTTCATCTTCGCCTTCTTCTGCATTTGAATTGTTTATGGCATCCAATGCACTTTGATGATCAGCAGTTTCTTCCGTTTCAACTGGTTTTTTATTCTCAGTTTCAGTATTTGAAATTGAAGTTTCTTCAGCGTTTGGGATATCTGCTGTTTCAACTGTGTCATTTTGAGTAGAATCGGTTTCGATTCCTAATTTTCCGTCTGCTTCCTGCAGGTTATCGTTCTTTTCTTCTAACATTTTTAAATGTATAAGGTTTTACTTTAAACAGTGCGAAAGATAGTAAAGGTGTTTCTAACTACAAAATAAATCGTTTGCTTAAACGGTATTTTACCATTAAATTCTTACCCTTTGCTTGTGTTTATGTCTGTTGTATGTTAATTTTTACTGGTTTTCCGAATGAAATTGAAATTTGTATTTCGTATCATTTTTAGAAAAATGAAATTAAAAGTAGTAATTTAAAGTTTAATTTTTGTTTTATCCTCAGTTAAAATAATATCAGAACACCCATTTCGAGCCCAAAGTTGTATGTTTTCTGTCCTCCAAATGCTGCACTTGGATGAATATAAACTAAATTGTCTGGTGTAATTTTACGCCCAAATTCTAAAAAAGCATTATTTTGAAATCCCTTTAAAGTATTGTTATAACGAAAGGCTGCATCAGCCGCAATCCAGTTTTTTCCAAAAAACCAAAGGATCACATTTTCGAAAGCAGTTACATTTACGGTATTCCGGTCACTGTGTCCCGCAAAACTGGTTTGGTATTCCAGTGATGAAATCCATAAATATTGTTTTGATTTTAAATAACGTCCGTAGAAAATAGTAGGAATGAAGAGCCATTTACCACTGCCAAAATTTGGATCGGAGGCAGAATTTGAAACTACTCTTGCTCTTAGAGCAACGGCATTGTTCTGCTGCATATAAGGGATGTAACTAATACCTGCGCCAATATCACCAATTCCGGTTTTGCTGGCGGCACTTGTATTTGCCGAGATTAAAGGGAGATCAAATCGGAGGTTCCAGGCTTTGTTTCCTACAGGATAAAGAAAACGTAACTGAGTGGTATTAAAAGAACCGTTTTCAGTATCCAGATATTCATTAAAAAGTAAAATGGTTTTTAAAAAATAATGGTATCGGGGTTCTGAAAACGGATTGTTAAATCGAATAGTGTCCTGAGCGGTTACTACAGCTGAAAAAATAAAGTACAATATGCAGAAGTAAAGTAATGTTTTATTCATAACTATCTACAAATGAGTAGACTAAATTACAAATTTTACTTTAATGTCCTGATTTTTAGACTTTTTTATTTGTTCCAGATCTTCCAGGCTTTCTCTGCCTGAAAAATAAGCATATCGTAACCATTTTTAATTACAGCCCCTTTCTCTTTGGCATTTTTTAAAAACTGCGTTTCTGCCGGATTATAAATCAGATCGTAAGCAATATGTTTTTCGGTGAAAAACTCATATGGAAGATCAGGACAAGCCTCGATATTTGGGCTTGTTCCAACCGGAGTACAGTTGATTATGATTTGAAAGTTGTCAAAAGTTGTAGCATTGATAAGATTGTAATCAATGATATTTTCTTTAGCTTCCCTTGAAACAAAAGTATAGGGAATATTAAGCTCATCAAGAGCAAAAGCGACTCCTTTAGAAGCGCCGCCGGTACCCAGAATTAAAGCCTTTTTATGATGCGGCTCTAATAATGGTTTTAGTGATTTTTTAAAGCCGTAATAATCGGTGTTATATCCTTTTAATTTCCCGTTTTTAGTAAATCTAATGGTGTTTACGGCACCTATTAAAGCTGCTTTTCTGGATAATTTGTCTAAAAAAGGAATAACCTGTTCCTTATAAGGAATGGTAACATTCAGCCCTTTTAGATCAGGATTATTTTTAAGAAGTCCTGTTAAATGACCAATTTCGGAAATGTCGAAATTTTCATAGCTGCAGCCTTCAAAAACTTCGTTGTTAAATTTTTCTGTAAAATATCCTTTTGAAAACGAATAACTTATATTTCGGCCTAATAAGCCAAATCTTTTTTTAATTACCTCCATTTGGACAGTATGGTAAGGTGTATAATACACGTACTATTTTTCCGTACATTTCTCCGGGTTCCCATTTAGGCATTGATTTAATCACGCGGATCATTTCTTCACCGGTATTCATGCCTAAATCTTTGGTGATTTTGATATCACTGATACTTCCGTCTTTTTCTACAACAAATGTACTGATGAGCTGTCCACGGGTGTTTGTAGAGCTCATTTCCTTAGGGATAATATAATTTGCCTGAAGAAATTCTCTCATTTTTTCGATACCTCCGGTAAATTCAGCTCTCAGCTCAACTTGTTCCTGATTGTATACTTTATTGGTTACGGCTGCAACTTTACTTTGGGCAAAAGTAAAACTCATCACGGTAAGGGATAAAATTGTAAAGATTTTTTTCATTATTGTTTTCTGTGTTTTTCGATATAATTTTTAACCATTTTTTTTGTCCATACAACCGGGAACAAATCTTCGATAATGATATAATTATCAAAGTTTAAGCGTAAACCGTTGCTCAAATGAAATTTTGCTTTGGTATTGTCCTGAATCATAAAATACAATCCTGCTAAACGGTATTCGATTTCGTTTTCTTCCGGAAAATACTCGGTCGCCTGCAGTAAAGTCTGGATTGCGCTTTCAAATTCTCCCAGAAACTGAAGAATATCTACCCAGAATAACCAGGTATCCAGTGCATAATCACCAAATTCTACGGCTTTTCTGTATCCGAATTCGGCTTCTTCAAAAAAGTTCATTTGTTTGTTAATGGTAGCATAACGCTTCCAGTACAAACGGTTTTGGTTGTCGATTGCCAGTGCTTTATTTACAAAAAATAAGGCTTTTTGAAAGTTCTTCTGACGGACATGAAAGTCGGTAATAGCAATCCATCCTTTGTCCAGAAGCGGATCTTCGTGAACAGTCTGGTTGTAATACTGAAGCGCTTTTATGGAATTTCCTAATTTTTCATAGCATTTCCCAATTCTAAGCAGTGCATAGGATGTTGCATCGTCCAGTTCAATGGTGCGATTGTAGCTTTCAATAGCTTCGTGATACTTTTTAAGACGCTCGTATGCTTTTGCTTTTTCCATGAATGCCCCTAAAAACTCATCATCAATTAAGGTGGCATAATCGAAAGCACGAATGGCATTTTCGTATTCTTTTACACCATAATGAAGTCGGCCAAGCTGATGCCAGGCAATTTCACTATATGGATTTTTATTGATATAATCGTTCAGGTATACGATAGCTTCCTGATTCTGATCTAAAAATTCAAAACAATATACTACGTTATACAGGGCAGACTGGTCTTCTAAATCTTCTTCAAGGCATTTGATAAAGCTTTCTTTGGCCAGTTCAAGGTTATCCATAAAAAGATATTCCATCCCTATAAGATTGTATACATCGGCATAATCATCGGTATACTGCAGCGCAATTTTAAGCAGTTCTACTGCCTTTTCGTGCTGGTCTCGTTTGGAACAAATATTGGCTTTCTGGATGTAAATTTCCTCGTTGTTAGGTTCTATGGCATACAACTCGTTTAAAAGCTTCTCTGCAATTTCGAGTTTGTCTTCGTAAACCAGCATTTCTACTTGTACTAATTTTAAGCCCGTAGATTTTGGATGCTGATCTAATGCAAGTTTTAAGGCCTTTTTTGCTAAATTAGCCTTGCCTATGTCTAAATAATGAAGAATAATTTCTTCAAATTCTTCAGAATCAAAAAAGAGTACTTTGTTTGTTTTTAACATCGACTCAAACTTTGATAAGGATAGGTTATAATCTTCTTCTTCGTTGCTTAATTGCATACTCTGTTTTATTTGAAATTAGCCTGTTATAAATTTAGGCAACCATTTTATTGATGTCAGGAAGGAAAATTAATTGTTTTGAACAATTTAATTAACAAAAATCACAGAAATTTCATTCTGTTTTTAAGTTTAATCTTTTGATTTGAAAAAGATTAAACGGGTTATTGTTATGCTTTTTCTTTTTTCAGTATTTCATCCATAACTTCCAGAATTATGGCACAGCCTTCCTTTATTTCTTCTTCGGAAATGGTTAATGGCGGTGTGATACGGATGGCGCATCCTTCAAACAAAAGCCAGAACAATATTAAACCTTTATCCTGACAATTTAAAATAACTTCATTAGTTATTTCTGCTGATTCGGTCATTGCTGCCAGCATTAATCCTTTTCCTCTTACTTCTTTTATCAAAGGATGTACCAAAAGCGATCTGAAGAGTTTTTCCTTTTCAAGTGCTTCCTGCATTAAATTTGTTTCAGTTAATTCCTGCAAAGTAGCCAGACAGGCTGACGCAATGACAGGATGTCCCCCAAAAGTGGTTATATGCCCCAGCTTCGGATTTTCGGTCAAAAGGTCCATTCTTTCAGCCGATGCTGTAAAAGCCCCCACCGGCATTCCGCCTCCCATGCCTTTTCCCATTACCACAATATCAGGGACAACCTCATAAGTCTGGAATCCAAAAAGCTTTCCGGTTCTGCCAAAACCCGGCTGAATTTCATCTACAATCATTAAAGCGCCTACTTCATCACAGCGTTTGCGGACTTTTTGCAGAAAGTTGTTTTCCGGCTGGATGAATCCGGCACCACCCTGAATGGTTTCTAAAAGTATGGCAGCCGTTCTTGTTGTTATTTTTTCTAAATCGGCCTCGTTGTTGAAAGTGATAAAATCTACGTCAGGAAGCAAAGGCCTGAAAGCCTGCTTGCGCTCTTCAAATCCCATGACACTCATAGAACCCATGGTATTTCCATGATAAGCATTGTGGCACGAAATCAGCTGACTGCGTCCTGTGGCTCTTTTGGCTAGTTTTAAAGCGCCTTCGATTGCTTCTGTACCTGAGTTTACCAAATAAGTCTTACTAAGTGATTCGGGCAGGAGAGAAGCCATTAATTTGCAATATTGTACGGCCGGACTCTGCGAGTATTCTCCGTAAACCATAACATGCGAATATTTGTCGAGCTGGTCTTTAATGGCCTGATTCACTCTCGGATGCTGATGTCCCAGTGTACAGGCCGAAACCCCGGCAACAAAATCTAAATATTTTTTATTGTTGGTATCGTAAATATAAGAGCCAATGGCGTGCGAAACTTCCATTCCTAAAGGATAAGGAGAAGTTTGAGCCTGATATTTTATAAAATCCGGATTCATTTTTTTAGGTACTAAGTGACTAAGTTGCTAACCTTAAGAATTTTTACTCTTAAAGTGACAAAGGCAGTGAGAAGCTTTTTGTTTCACGTTTCAGACTGCTGAATACTGAGATGGTGACTGAAAACTAAAAAAAAGCTACTTTTTCTTAGGCGCGGCTTCTGGTTTTACAGCCGGTTTCTTTTTGTCGTAATTCAGCGTTTCTTTTCTGACTTTTAGCGGAACATTTTTATTTTTTTCTTCCTGCTCTTTACCTTCTTTGACTAATTTTTCGTTAAGTTCGTTGTCTTCTTCTGTAAAAATATCATCTTTTGATTTGATTCTTTCATTACCGCGCCAGATAAACCCACGAAGTTTACGGGCATTTTCAGGCAGATCTTCCTCGGGATACATATCGCCGTCGACTCTGTTGAAAAAAGTAATATTTTCTACTGCATTATTTTCAAGGATCAGGTTGATTTTACTGCTTACGTTTTTGTTAATTCCAATTAATTCATTGTCATCATTCCGCATAAAATAGACCACTTCGGTATTTTTGACGACATCTACATCATGAAGTTTTCCTTCTCTGAATTTTCCAAATAAATTGAGCCCCTTAACCTGATTGTATCCCGTTCCTAAAGTATCTTTTGAAATTAAAAAGGTATTGTTAAGCACTTTTAGTGAATCCAGTTTTTTGGTGTTATTATCACCAATTAAATGCATTATATCTCCTGTAATCTGGCTTTCACCATTCCATAAAATCGGATTTCCAATCAGTTTGGTAAGAGCTGTTTTGGAATTGGAATGAATCGAATCACATTTTCCACTCATATCGATTTTATAAAAACGGACATTTTTAAATGCTCTTAAAATTCGCTCTCCTTCTTTTCCGGTAACCATTAATTTCTGTCCGTGAATGTAAACAGAATCGTTCTCAACTAAGTTGATGGCAACGGCTCTTTTGGTGACGTACATCGAATCTTTTAGTTTGTAAATTTCGGCATAGTGCCCTTTAACAAGTCCTTTGTTAATAGAATCTGTGATTTTTACATTCCGGGTTGCCGAAGCAAATTCAGTATTTCTGTTGTAAAATAAACTATCTCCCTCTATAAGCCGGTCGTCATATTTGATATAGGATTTCCGTAAAAAGTGAGCGAGATTTTTTTTGGTGTCATAAAACCCCCTTTCCGTATAAATATAATTTGCTTTACTCGTAATAGTAGAAGGCCCGAGTAAGTAGGTATGTCCGGAATTACTGTAATAATCTAAATGGTTGGATTTAATTACGTACTTAGGATTTGTGATGGTTACTTCTGTCAGGAACTGGAATTTTTTCTCTGCAACAAAATACTTTCCGGATTTGCTTACTAAAGTATTGTCTTTGTTAATAATGGTTCCTTTTGTGTTGTAAAAAACTTCCTGAGTATTTCGGTCAAAATTAATGGTATCCGTCTGTAAAGTAGCATCAGGTGAAGTCATTACGGCATTTCCGGTCGCAAAAGCTTTTTTTATATTTCCGCTGTATTCAGCATATTTACTGTTCAAAAATAAGGTGTCACCCTGTACCAGCTGGACATTTCCAAACGCTTTTAAATAGTTCTCTTTCTGGAAATAATATGCTTTGTTACAAGTAAGCACCACACCGTCGTGGTTTACTTTTACATTTCCGGTCAGCAGGATTCCGTCAGGAACTAAAACCTGGTCAACATCTAGAAAATCAGAATGTTCTATATTGATTTTTTTGGGTGCCGGAGTGCCTTTTTTCGCCTGTGCAGAAACAATTTGTATACTTAATAAAAGCAGACAGTAAGATATGAAAAAGAGTGATTTCTTCAACTGATTAAATTTTTGTCAAATTTATGAAAAAGGTTATAACCTTAGATTGTTATTAGGATTAATTTATGTTTCAAAATGTAAAGAATGTTTTTGTTTTTATTTATCAACAAAAGAGAGAACTCTTACGTTGTAGTAAGCTGTTTTGCGGGGACCTGCTAAGAAATCAAAAGGTGTTTTTTTGAGGTTCTGAAAAATAAACTAAATTTAGTAACTGGTTTTGAATTTTGTAATGAAGTTTAAAATATCAAAATCGTAGTTTAGATTTAAAAAAATATGATAAAAAGTAAATGTATTGCTGTTGGTATGGCCGTAACAATCCTGTTTTCAGGCTGTAAAACAAAAGATGTAAAAATGAGTGAAGTAAAAGAAGAAAATTCAAAAGATCATAAAATTGTGGTGTATCAGGTTTTTACCCGTTTGTTTGGAAATAAAAACACAACTAATAAACCGTGGGGGACAATTGAAGAAAATGGTGTTGGAAAATTTAATGATTTTACAGATAAAGCACTTCATGAAATTAAAGATCTTGGGGTAACCTATATCTGGTATACAGGAGTGCCTCATCATGCTTTGGTACGTGATTATACCGGATACGGAATCTCAAATGACGATCCGGAGGTAGTAAAAGGACGTGCCGGTTCTCCTTATGCAGTGAAAGATTATTATAATGTAAATCCTGATCTGGCGGTAAACCCTGCCAACAGATTACAGGAGTTTGAGGATTTGATTGCCAGAACTCATAAAGCAGGATTAAAATTGATTATCGATATTGTTCCCAACCATATTGCCCGTAAATATGAAGGAAAAAATAATCCTGAGGGAGTAAAAGATTTTGGCGCAGATGATGATGTGACAGCTGAGTATAAACGGGATAATAATTTCTATTATATACCAAATTCTCATTTTGAGATTCCGGATGGAGATGTTCCGCTGAATGGAGAAAAGAATGCTCTCGTTGATGGTGTTTTTGATGAAAAGCCGGCAAAATGGACAGGGAATGGTTCGCGCAAGGTAAAACCGGACCAAAATGACTGGTATGAAACAGTGAAAGTAAATTATGGCGTACGTCCGGACGGCACAAAAGATTTTCCGGAACTTCCTGCAGGTTTTGATCAAAAAGCATACACAGAACATTTTGCATTCTGGCAGGACAAAGAGGTACCGGATTCCTGGAAAAAGTTCAGATCGATTGCTTTATACTGGATTGCAAAAGGAGTTGATGGTTTTCGTTACGATATGGCAGAAATGGTGCCTTACGAGTTTTGGAGTTATATGAATTCTTCTATTAAGATGAAAAATCCAAATGCTTTTTTACTGGCGGAGGTTTATAATCCAAATGAATATCGCAATTATATCCGTTTGGGAAAAATGGATTATTTATATGATAAAGTAGAAACTTATGATAAACTGAAAGATATTATTCGCGGGAAATCATCTCCAGACGGATTATCAGATATTCAGAAAGGAATGGCCGATATTGAACATCATATGCTTCATTTTTTAGATAATCATGATGAACAGCGTCTGGCTTCGCCTGAGTTTGCAGGAAATCCGGAAAAGGGAAAGCCTTTGATGGTAGTTTCAACAACTTTAAGTACATCGCCTACCATGATTTATTTTGGACAGGAAACAGGAGAGGCCGGAAATGAAAATGCGGGTTTTGGAACCCGTTCCCGAACTTCTATTTTTGATTATATTGGTGTACCCAATCATCAAAAATGGATGAATGGAGGGAAATTTGACGGAGGGCAATTATCTGATTCTGAAAAATCATTGCGTGATTTTTACAAACGACTATTGAATTTTTCTTTAAAAAGCCCCGCTTTGATGGGGAGTTTTCAGGAAATACAATCTGTAAATCGTCAAAATAATGCTGGTTACGATGAATTGATTTACTCGTATGTTCGCTGGTCAGAAAAACAAAAGTTAATTATTACAGCGAACTTTTCTTCAGAAAAAACAAGTGAATTTGATTTGAAGATTCCGGCGGACGTTATTGCAAAATGGAATGTGAAAGACGGTGAATATAAGCTTACGGATCAGTTGTATCAAAAAAGTATGGTAAAACTGCTTGTAAACAATGGGGAAGGGACTGTCAAAATAAAAATAGCACCTTCGGAATCTTTTATATATGAGCTTGAGTAAAAAAAGTGAAAAGAGATAGTGAAAAAAAAGCTGATACAATTTGTATCAGCTTTTTTTAGTTTTATACTTTTTTGACCTTTTTAAGGGCTTCGACGTAATATTCGTTTACTTTCTCCCAGTTTATATGTTGGTAGAAAGCGTCAATATAACTTCCTTTTCTGTTTTGATAATCGAGGTAATAAGCATGTTCCCATAAGTCGATGCCTAAAATTGGGGTTCCAGGGATCAAAGCGTTTTTCATTAATGGATTGTCCTGATCTTCTGTTGTGGTTATCTGGAGTTTTCCGTAGCGGTCTACTACTAACCAAACCCAGCCTGAGCCAAATTGTTTTTCTGCCTGTCCTTTAAATTGATTGGTCAGGTTGTCAAAAGAACCAAACTCTTTGTTGATAGATCCCGAAAGGGTGTCTTTTGGTGTCTGCTCTTTTGGGGTTAAAATATTAAAATAAAGGGTATGGTTATAATAACCTCCCGCATTTTGACGAAGTTTGGCATTGCTCAGATCCATTTTTTTTAAAATATCCTCGATGGGCATATTTTCATATTCTGTTGAGACAATCTCTTTATTGAAATTATTTGTGTACGATAAATAATGTTTGGAATAATGAGTTTCCATAGTTAGAGATCGTAAAGCCGGGCTTAGTCCGTCGTAAGCAAAAGGCAGTTTGGTAAGTTCAAAAGAACCCGGATCTGCTTTTACGTCGTTTGGCGAGCCAATTGTTATTTTTTCTTCTTTTGTAGGCAG
The DNA here is from genome assembly GCF_057809475.1 of Flavobacterium sp. FG19. Lineage (NCBI taxonomy): Bacteria > Pseudomonadati > Bacteroidota > Flavobacteriia > Flavobacteriales > Flavobacteriaceae > Flavobacterium > Flavobacterium sp. FG19. The sequence continues at coordinate 40,615 of NZ_JBMDKA010000024.1, forward strand.
TGGAACTTCTACAACTTCAGTCAGCTTATTGTTGTCATTACAAGAAAATAATAATAAAAATGAAGCTAAAATGCTGAAGCGGACGATGTTTTTCTTCATAATGATTTATTTTGATGTGAGTGAATTAATAATTTCGATATAATTCTCTTTTGCTTCATCACTTGATAAATGGCTGATCTGCATCCATGCATTGGTTTTAAAAGCATTTCTCAAATCAAAATTATCAGACTGATGATAGACTGCTGTTCCAAAAGTGGCCTGTTTATAAAAGGCATAAAGTCTTAACTGCACATCTTGCGGCAGTGAGGCCTGTGTCATTTTCATTGCGGTTTCTACGGCCTCGGAAAAACGTGTATCTAAATCTTTTTCCGTCATTATGCTTTTGAAGCGATAATAGTTTTGGCTCCAATGGCTTTTTGTCCTAAAACAACATTAATTGGTGTACCTAAAGGTAAAAATAAATCTACTCTTGATCCAAATTTAATGAAACCGGCATCAGTTCCCTGTACAACCTGTGTTCCTTCTTTGGCATAGTTTACAATTCTTCGTGCCAGAGCTCCTGCAATTTGTCTGTAAAGAACTTCTCCAAAAGTGTCATTTTCTATCACTACAGTGGTTCTTTCATTTTCTTCGCTGGCTTTTGGATGCCAGGCAACCAGAAACTTACCAGGATGGTATTTGCTGAATTTTATAATTCCATCCATTGCATAACGGGTTACGTGAACATTGATTGGTGACATAAAAATAGAAACCATCAAACGCTTGTCCTTAAAATATTCACCTTCGTATACTTCTTCGATAACTACAACTTTTCCGTCTACCGGAGCCAATACATGATTCGTGTCTCTGACAGCAATTCTTTTTGGATTTCTGAAAAATTGTAAAATAATAATTAAGATCAACAGTGCTGCTATCTGAATAAGCATTCTCAGCCAATTGATATCTATAAATCTATCAGCAATTACAAGTACGGCAACAGTAAAAACTGTTCCTAATAAAATAGATGGGGCTCCTTCTTTATGAAACATAATATAAAATTTGATAAAATAAAAATATAATTGGTGCTACAAATATAACACTATCTAAACGATCTAGTATACCTCCATGTCCCGGCATTATCGAACCGCTGTCTTTTATACCTGCAATTCGTTTGAATTTGGATTCTATTAAGTCTCCAATTGTTCCAAAAACACTTACTATTAAAGCAATAATCATCCATATCAGAATCGATTTACTGCTAAATTCAGGATTTGGACGAATGTATAGTTTTGAGATTAAAAAGCCGGCAAAAGCAGCGAAAACCATTCCGCCTAAAAAACCTTCAATGGTCTTTTTAGGAGAAACACGTTCAAATAATTTGTGTTTACCCATTGATTTTCCAACCAGATAGGCAAAAGTGTCGTTGGTCCAGATCAGAATAAATAAGCCCAGAATAATTTTAGGGTTATAATTGTTTGTTCCAAACGAAATTTTTACAATAAAAATAAAGGGTAACGTAATGTATCCTAAAAGGTATAAGTATTTGGAAGAAATGCTTACTTTTTGAACAGAATCATAAAACAGGAAGATGATGCATTTGACAGATACCACTAAGGTAACTGCAAGAAGTATAAGATCTAACTCCTGAATGTTGGTTTTTAAATCCAGATTGGATTGTAATACACTGTTTAAATAAGCAGTGGTTTGTTTGTTATAATGACTAATAAGTATAACAACCGTATATAGTGTTGTTCCGAATAAAATCGCAAAGATCTTATTAAGGTTTACTATATTAGAAAATTCATAAATTGTAATAACTAAGAAAATACCAAAAAGAAGGATGAAGCTTTCAGTCGAAAACAAAATAGAAGTTAACAGCAGAGCAATATAAACAGCACCAGAAATGGTTCTCTTAAGTGTTTCGTTCATCTTAAAGATCTTCTAAAAGCAGTAAATAAAGATTTTTGGCAACACTGCCGTATTGAGTAAAATCTTCTTCTTTGGCTTTTTCGAAATATTTTATAGTGGTGATATTGGTTGGATAGTCTCTTTCGTATTTGCGTTTAATAGCACTTAAGCCGTCACTTTTCATTGGAACAATCTGGCTTGTTGTGGCAAGAATAACAATATTAGCTGGTAAATCGTTAGGTTTGTTTTGTCTTATTTGTTTGGAGGAAAACAAAATGGAGCCTTCATCTGCAATTAAATTTTCGCATTTTGCCAGCAGAAATTTAGGGTCTGAAGGAGCTATATAAAATAATTTGTTTTCTTCTAATAAATGAAAAAGTACTGATTCATAACATAAAGCTTCTTTTTCAAACCAGTCGTTTTCTTCTAAAATATTTTCAAATTGTTCTGCAACTTCCTGAGCGTTTTCACAGTATAAAAATTTTCCGCCATTTTTCCTGAAATTAAAAATGAATTGTTCATCTAATGACAAATGGCTGTTCTGGGCAGGAGTTCCTGCGTATTCGCTTTCGTGTTCTTCATCAGAAGCAGATTCGCCGGAACCAAATATTTTTTTGAAAAAATTCATTTTTTATATGAAATGCTTTACATGTTAATTGAAAACGTTCAAAGATAAAAAAATCTTAATTCAAAAGGATATTTTGAATTAAGATTTTAAAAAATATTGCATATTTATAGAAGGATTTACGAAACCACTTCTTCTAAATTTTTGTCAAAAGTACGTTTTCCGAAAATCGCTTCTAAGTCATCTTTAAAAATAACTTCTTTTTCAATTAATATATCAGCAAGCTGATTTAACTTGTCTTTGTTTTCTTCAAGGATCTGAATCGCTCTTTGGTATTGGCCTTCAATTAATTCTGAAATTTCGGCATCAATAATTTTAGCTGTTTCATCAGAATAAGGTTTAGAGAAATTGTATTCGCTTTGCCCGGTTGAATCGTAATAAGTCACGTTTCCAATTTTATCGTTCAGTCCGTAAATTGTTACCATAGCTCGTGCCTGACGTGTTACTTTTTCTAAGTCGCTTAAAGCTCCGGTAGAAATTCTGTCAAAAGTTACTTTTTCTGCAGCTCTTCCTCCCATAGTAGCACACATTTCGTCTAACATCTGATCTGTTCTTACGATCTGTCTTTCTTCAGGTAAATACCAGGCTGCTCCTAAACTTTGTCCGCGGGGAACTATTGTTACTTTGATAAGCGGTGCGGCATGTTCCAGCATCCAGCTTACAGTTGCGTGACCGGCTTCGTGAATAGCAATTGCTCTTTTTTCTTCAGGAGTAATGATTTTGTTTTTCTTTTCAAGACCGCCAATGATTCTGTCAACAGCATCAAGGAAATCCTGTCTGTCTACTGCGGCTTTGTTGTTACGGGCAGCGATTAAAGCGGCTTCGTTACAAACATTCGCAATATCAGCACCAGAGAATCCTGGAGTTTGTTTGGCTAAGAAATCTAAGTCAAGACCTTCAACTTTTTTAATAGGAGCTAAGTGTACTTTAAAAATTTCAGCTCTTTCTCTGATATCTGGTAGGTCAACAAAAATTTGTCTGTCAAAACGTCCTGCACGCATTAAAGCTTTGTCAAGAACATCGGCTCTGTTGGTTGCAGCCAGAACAATTACATTAGAGTTAGTACCAAAACCATCCATTTCTGTCAATAACTGGTTCAGTGTGTTTTCTCTTTCGTCGTTTCCGCCTGACATATTGCTTTTTCCTCTTGCTCTACCAACGGCATCAATCTCGTCAATGAAAATGATGGCAGGGGATTTTTCTTTTGCCTGTTTGAATAAGTCACGTACACGTGAAGCACCAACTCCAACAAACATTTCTACGAAATCAGAGCCTGATAAAGAGAAGAAAGGCACCTGTGCTTCACCAGCAACAGCTTTTGCCAATAAAGTTTTACCCGTTCCCGGAGGTCCTACCAATAAAGCTCCTTTTGGAATTTTACCTCCAAGGTTCGTATATTTTTCTGGGTTTTTAAGGAATTCAACGATTTCCTGAATTTCTTCTTTAGCACCTTCCAAACCAGCAACATCTTTAAATGTCGTTTTAATATCTGTTTTCTCATCGAACAATTTAGCTTTAGATTTTCCAATGTTGAAAATCTGTCCGCCTCCGCCGGCACCTCCGCCAGACATTTTGCGCATGATGAAAATCCATACACCAATAATAATGATGATAGGAAGTAAGCTGATTAAAATATCACTCCAGTTGTTTTTCTGGATGAAGTTAAAGTCTTTCAGTTTTCCATCGCTGACCGCTTTTTCAAGTTTAGTTTGAAATATCTGGTCATTACCAATTTCTAAAGTATAGTGAGGTCCTTTATTTGGTCTTTCAAAAAGATCTTTTGCTACTTTTTTATTCGCAGCATCTTTAAGGGCTGCCTGAGTCAGGTAAACTTCGGCCTCAGCTTTATTGTAAACGATTACTTTTTCAATTTGTCCTTTTTCTAATAAAGTATTGAATTTAGAAGAGGTTAACTGAGCAGGTTCGCTTAAGTTTGATCCACCGGTAGCAAAACTTATAAATAAAAAAACTAAAAGTATTGCGGTATATATTAACCAGGGACTTATTTTAAATTTACTCGGATTTGGATTATTATCTTTAGCCATTTAGAAAAATTTTTCTTTTAGTATTTGTTTTCGATTGTAGTTATTTTGGCGTCACCCCAAAGGCTTTCGATATTGTAATATTCACGAATGTGTTTTTGGAAAACATGTACCACGATATGCACATAATCCATAAGAACCCATTCTGCATTATCGGTTCCTTCTACGTGCCAGGGTTTGTCTTTTAAGTCTTTTGATACTGTTTTTTGAATTGAGTTTACAATGGCGTTAACTTGGGTGTTTGAGCTTCCGTTACAGATTACGAAATAATCGCATACTGCCGTGTCTATATCTCTTAAGTCAAGAATATCGATATCATTCCCTTTTACTTCCTCAATCCCTTTGATTATGTTCGCCAATAGAACATCATTATTAATAGTCTTTTTCGCCATGAATTATTTTATATGAATTTGTAAAGTTACCAAATTTTGTGATTATTTTTGAACCTTAACAAAATATTAAATTAAGATATTTAAATTATTTGATGAAACTAATCAAACTCGATGCCATAGATTCTACAAATGACTTCTTAAAGGCTTTGTCTGCTCAGGATGAACTGGAGAATTTTACAACGGTAACGGCTGAAAATCAGACAAAAGGAAAAGGACAGGTAGGCGGCGTATGGAAGTCTGAAGCAGGTAAAAACTTAACTATGAGCGTTTTGGTTAAAGATTTTCTCTTTAACAATAACGAAACTTTTAATCTGAGTGTTCTGGTTTCATTATCGGTCGCAGAGGTTTTAAAAGCATTAAATATTCCTGATATTTATATTAAATGGCCAAACGACATTCTGTCATACAATAAGAAACTGGTTGGCATATTAATCGAAAATACCCTAAAAAGTGATGGCAGAATCGTGTCAGTTGCCGGAATTGGAATCAATGTGAATCAAACCAATTTTAAAGAACTGCCAACCGCTTCATCTCTCGCTGTAATTGCGGGTAAATCCTTTGATAAAGAAGAATTGGCCCTGTTAATTGTTGAAAAGTTAAAAGAAAAAATCCTGTTATGGAATACCTCAGCACAGCTTTTTTGGGAGGATTATTTTAATTTTTTATTTAAAAAAGGTATTCCAACTGCATTTAGAGATACCAGTAACCGAGATTTTATGGGAATTATTCAGGGTGTTTCTCCAATTGGAAAGCTGCAGGTTTTACTGGAAGACGACTCGGTTGCGGAATTTGAGATCAAGGAGGTTAAAATGCTTTATTGAGAGAGGTTCAAAGGGACATAGGTACAAGGAGACAAAGGTTTTTTGCTGCGACGGCCTAAGTTGTAAATTTTTATAAATTAATCTGCTTAATCAGTCAAATCTGTCTGAAATAAAAAAAACTTTGTGCCTTAGCGCCATCGTGGCAAGAACAAAAAAAAGCCCGATCGTAAAATCAGGCTTTCGTTTGTAATTCGGAATTAATAATTTATCATTATTAAAGTTTGTTCATATTGTTGGCAAGAGTTTCAATAAACTTGCTGATAGGACCTTTGACCATCATTGCCATCATAGCATTGAATTCACCTTCAAAAAATAACTGAACAGCACTTTCTGAATCAGAAACACTGTCGATATTAGAAGTTAGTGTAAAAGGAAGTTTATCACTTGCAGCACCCAGAACAATTTTGTTTGGTGCTGATTTGTCTTTCATTTTTAATTTGATTTCCGGCATGCCTTTTAATCCAAAAATAAAAGAGTCTTCACCGGTTACTTCAAATTTGGCAATATTATCCGGCATTAGTTTTTCGAAATTCTTAACATCAGTCAGCTGATCAAATAAATCCTGAGCTGATTTCTGAACGGTAACTTTTGGACTTTCTAAGTTCATATATTTTTTGTTTGTTATTCGTGTAATTTTTTAAAATTCCAATTCTGAAATCCCAAATTCCAAAAAAAGGAGCAAAGCGGCTTTTAGAAAATCTAAAATCTAAAATTATTCTTGTCCCCAGGTAGAAGGGCTTACGCTCCATTCCTGTAAAGTCGACTGCTGGTCTTCGGTGATGTATTGTTTTTGAACAGCAAGATCCAAAAGGTTTTGGTAGTTGCTTAAAGTAAACAGATCAACGTTGGCTTTTTTGAAGTTTTCTTCAGCTACACTAAATCCATAGGTAAAAATGGCAGCCATACCTTTAATATTTGCTCCTTCATTGCGCAGCGCTTCTACAGCCAGTAAACTGCTGTTTCCGGTACTGATTAAGTCTTCAACGACTACTACATTTTGTCCTTTTTGTAAAAAACCTTCGACCTGGTTTTGTCTTCCGTGTTTTTTAGGTTCCGGACGCACATATACAAACGGAAGTCCTAAACTCTCGGCAACCAGAATTCCAACTCCAATGGCTCCGGTAGCTACACCGGCAATGACATCAGGTTTTCCAAATTGTTTTTCGATGTTTTTCGCAAATTCATCACGAACGTAGTTTCGGATGCTCGGAAATGAAAGAATTAACCTATTATCGCAGTAAATAGGAGATTTCCATCCGGAAGCCCATGTAAAAGGATTTTCTGGATTCAATTTAATTGCATTTATTTGCAAAAGCAATTCAGCTGTTTTTTCGGCAGTATCTTTATTAAAAATCATAGTACAAATGTATAAAGTTTTTGTGAACGACAAACCACTTTTTTTGACAAATGAAATCTCAAAGGAAACAGATTTTCAATTGTTCTTGTTGGAGAGTATTGATATCGAACAGCTTATAGTTAAAATTTTTCAGAATAAGATTCAAAAAGCTATTTTATATCATCCCGACGAAAGTGAAATAATGAAAACCCTGAAAGCCAAAATTCCCGTTAATAAAGCGGGCGGAGGCTTTGTATATAATAAGAAGGGTGAAGTTCTGTTTATTTTTAGAAACGGAAAATGGGACCTGCCAAAAGGCGGAATCGAGAAGGGGGAGGACATTGAGGCCACTGCTATACGCGAAGTGGAGGAGGAAACCGGTGTAAATAAACTTCGTATTACCAATAAGCTGCAAAAAACATATCATGTTTTTAAACGTAATGGAAAATACAAACTTAAAATTACGCACTGGTTCGAAATGTTCTCTGATTTTGAAGGAACTCCGCAAGGGCAGATTGAAGAAGGCATCGAAAAAGTAGCCTGGTTAAATCCGGAGCAGATTAAAGAGGCACTTACTAACTCTTATGAGAATATCAAACTGTTATTTGCAGAGGAGAATAAGGTTTCGATTGAGAGATAGAGAGGGAAGATTGTAGAGTAAAGACTATAGAAGAAAGACTATAGGAGAAAGACTATAGGAGAAAGACTATAGGAGAAAGACTACAGGAGAAAGACTATAGGAGAAAGACTATAGAAGAAAGAGTATAGAAAATCAGGAATGAAGATATTGATTCTTTTATTCCTGATTTTTTTGTTTGTATGAATTCTGAAATTCCTGATAAGCAGAAGTTTTTTTTTAATATATTAAATTAACATAAATGTACAATGAGCAGCTTTTAAGTTGCTTTTTTTGTATCTAAAATTAAACGTATTTATACTTAAAGAAATCATAAGATTATGGCTTTTTATGGCCAAAATAAAATTTTTACTGGTTACTGTTTCGCGATATTAAAATGAAATTGAAACCTGAATCTTTTATGCTGATTTTATGAAGAAGTATTTACTTTTTATTGCGTTTCATTTTTGTTTTAATGCAGCTGCACAAAACAAACTTACGTTTAATTATGACAGTGCGGGGAATCAAATTCTGCGAGAAATATGCCTGTCTGGCTGTACTCCTTCAGCAAAACCCGCCAAAGAAGTTAAAGAAACTGAAGCTTTAACGGATAATGATTTACTACAATTTTCACCTGAAGATTTCTTTTCCTATTACCCAAACCCGGTAAAAGAAGAGCTCTATCTGCAATGGCAGTTGTCTGCAGAAAAAGAAGTAATGTTTGTCCGGGTTTATTCTGTGACCGGGCAGGCCTTAAAAATTTATCAAATAAATTCAGGAACTAATAATCTTGCGATTTCCTTTCAACAGTATGCTGTCGGGGTTTATCTGGTGATTCTGTCCTATAAAAACGGGGAAGAAAAATCGATTAAAATCATTAAACAGTAAGAAGCCATGAAGAAGTTTTATTTCACTATTTTGTTTTTATTATGTAAAGTATTTGCTTTTGGGCAATCGACAGAAGTAGGTATTACAGAAGGAGAATTATCGGTTTCACTTACGGGTGCGGCTGTTTATACAATTCCTATTATGGTTCCTCCGGGTATTAATGGAGTGGTGCCTCAGATAAGTTTGGCGTATAATAGTCAGGGAGGTAACGGAATAGCGGGTTATGGCTGGAACATAACCGGAGTATCCGGGATTACCCGTATTCCTTCTACTAAATATCATGATGGCATAATCGATCCTGTTGATTTTAATACCCTGGACCGATTTGCTCTGGATGGCCAGCGTTTAATAGTTAAAAATGGTACTAACGGCGTATATGGTGCAAATGGTACCCTATACGAAACCGAAAGTTTTTCGAATATAAAAATTACTTCGTATGGTGTTCATCCTTCTGGTGCTAATTATGGTCCTTCTTATTTTTTAGTTGAATATCCCGATGGTTCAAAAGCTTATTATGGAAATTCTGCAGATTCAAGATCCATAACCGAATGGGGAATTACGTATTGGCAGAATCTTCAGGGAGTTCGAATTAGTTATAATTATAGTTTATCTGGTAACGTTTTGGATATAAGCTCCATTAAGTACGGATCTCTACTAACAACTGCTCCTTTAAACGAGATAAAATTTAAGTATGATAAGCGTAAACGGGCAGAGCAGTTTTACATAGGAGGTTCCAGTATTGTCAGAAGTACAATACTTAAAGAAATTAATGTCATTGGTAATGGAGCGAGCTTTAGAAATTATGTATTGGAGCAAGAAGTAACTTCTTTAGATTATCAGCGTTTACGAAGTATAACTGAAAAAAGTGGCGATAATACAAAGAGTTATAACCCTACTTTATTTAGTTATGATGATACCACCAGCAATTCTCCCTTAAAAGCAAGTAGTGCCGCAACGTTGGGATTGACTGATGTAAGTAATTTACATACAGATTATATATCTGGTGACTTTGATAATGACGGAAAAACAGATCTTGTAATGTATTCTAAGATTGCGGGGTTAAAAAATAAATATACATTGTTTTCCAATATACAGTCAGGACAGTTTAATTCTGGAAAAGTTGAGAATGTAGACAGTTTCGAGAATATTTTCCCGGCATCATTTTTAAGTTCAGATAATAAAATGCTGCCTGAAGGATGGGTTATTGTAAAAAGGACGGATAAAAATTGTATACTATCGTTGTATGGTATAAACTCAGCTTCACCAACTTCTAAATACTATGAAAAACACTATGATTTTAGTAAAACAGTAACAAAAGCATCAAACTGGTCCTACTGTGATCCTAAAGATTATAAAGGAATAGTGGTAGAAAATATTCCTGTTGATTATTACAGCGGCGATTTTAATGGTGACGGTCTTACTGATGTTATCGCAATTGAAAAAAGTTTTTACTATGATATGATGGTTTGTAACTTCGGAAATCGAACAACGGAATATCAGAGAACATTATATCAGGGAGGAACAATACATTTTTTTGACTTAGACAGACGTACTACAAATAGCACACCCGAAAATATTGGCAGTATTGTCATGAGTGCAGCTTCTGGTGTCAAAGTTTATATTGCTGATTTTAATGGAGATGGGAAATCAGATATTTATGTTTTAGAAAAGAATTTTATTAAGGTATATACTTTAAATAAAGAAAATAAACTGATTTTATTATACGAGAATGCGGTTTCTGATTCTGGAATTGTTCTTGACAGACCAATTTTGCTGGGAGACTATAATGGTGATGGAAAGATAGATTTTGTTATACCAAATGAATTAAATAAAGATAGCTGGAATTTTTATATTGCAACAGGTACATCATTTAAAAAGATAAATGCTTCTATTGGACTATTTTACGAATATGGAAATGTAGGTTATTACGAAGTTAAGGGGGACGATGGAGTTGTAAGATATCCGTACAGTTTAAAAGAAAGTACTTATATAGCTAATGATTATACTGGGGATGGAAAAACAGATATTTTATATCAACAAAATTTAACAGCTGCTGCAAGCGGATTTTATGGGACAGCAGGATCTCCAATAATTACGAAATTAATTTTATTTGAAAATAAAATAGTAACCGATAATGAGATAAAATTTTCTCCAATAGGTGCTCCGGAAGAGTTTACGGGTATTGGAAGAAATTCAATCCCCATATTTACTAATCATAATCAGGTAAATCAAAATCTGGAGTACAGTTTGATTTTTGATAATATGATTAAGTCTTTTAAAAGTCCAAAAGACAATCGTGAAGATGTATTGTTAAAAGCAATTACAAATGGTAATGGAGTAAAGGAAACCATAAGTTATAAGCCTTTAAAACAAACTACTTATGAACCGGTTTATATTTCTACAGCATTTGTAGAAACTTTCCCTAATATAGATATTATAACTGCACCAGGCTTCAGAATCGTTTCAATGTTAGCGAAGCAGAGTAAAGATACTTTTAAAAAACAAGTTTATTTTTACTCAGGTGCAGTTTCAAATTTAGAAGGACTTGGGTTTTTAGGATTTCGTTCAACTTCAAAAACAAACTGGTATCAAAATGATTCTCAGATTATTTCTACTATTTCCAAATCAGATATTAATTTGAGAGGGGCAAATGTCGAAAATTATACAGTGTTAGGTTTACATGAGCCTTTAATTCAAAGTGCCAGTACCATTATTATTCCAGATACTATTCTAAAAGACAAGGGATATAATGTATCCGGAACAGAAAATTTGATTGCGACGCAAAAAATAGTTCTGAAACCAGATACATGGATTAAACCCGGAAGTAAATTTTCAGCAAAAATAAACGAAGATGCTAATACAGGTACTTCTATAAATACACCAGCAGCTTTTATAACCAAATCATTGTCAGCTTATGAAAGTGAGCTGCTTCCTAGTAAAGTATTCAAAATTAAAAATATTAAAATCAGACAGTTTAATGGCTTGGAAAATACAAGTACGGAGACCACAACTGATTATGATGTTTACAATAATCCCCTCAAATCGACAACCTTATTAAAAGAAGGGGGAACAACTGTTCAAACTACAATTTCGAATATAGTGTATCAAAATTCTCCTTTGGCATCACCTTATATCATTGGCAGACCTTTGAGCAAAAATCAAAGTGTGACAATTTCCGGAGATAGTATGTCAACAGAAGAAGCCTATACTTATACTAATAATTTAGTAACACAGATAAAAAAGAAAGGTACCAATACGGATTATATTACTGAAAATAATGTCTATGATACATTTGGCAATATAACTCAAAAAACAATATCAGCAGCCGGAATGGCTCCAAGAGTAACCAGCTATGTTTACGACACTTCTGGCCGTTTTTTAAGTAAAAGCACTGATATAGAAGGATTATCTACAACTTATGTATACAATGTTAGTAATGGACTGCTGGTTTCTGAAACAAATCCGTTTGGGTTGACTACTTCCTATGATTATGATTCGTGGTTTAAGAAAACTAAAACAACAGATTATTTAAGCAAAAGCAATCGCTATACTTATACAAGAAGTGCTGAAAAAACAATTGTCACAACAGGGTCAGATGATGGAAGTGCAAGCGAAGAAACTTTTGATGATCTGGGAAGAAAAATTAAATCAGGAGTAAAAGATATTAATGGTTCTTATTCCTTTATTTCTTATGAATATGATATTTATAATAGAAATTATAAAGTAAGCGAGCCTTATTTTGGTGCTTCGCCATTACAATGGAATGAAGTGAAATTTGATGTTTATGGAAGAACCATTCAAAGTTCAGCTTTTACAGGAAAAATAACCAGTATAACTTATAGCGGACTGACCACAACAGTAAATGATGGAATAAAAACCAAAAAGACCATAAAGAATGCTATTGGAAATATAGTGTCTATGACTGATACTCCGGGAGGAACGATTAAGTATACTTATTTTGCAAATGGTAATCTTAAGGAATCTGAGTATAATGGAATAAAAACAACCATTACACAAGATGGATGGGGCAGGAAAACAAAACTTGTTGATGCATCAGCGGGGACATACAGTTATGAATATAATGCTTTTGGGGAAATGATAAAGGAAATAAATCCAAATGGTACTACTGTATATAACCTCGATGGAGTTGGAAAAATGACCCAAAAAACAATTTCAGGAGTCGATACCAATTCTAAAACAACCTATACTTATGATTCATCGTCTAAATTACTTTTGAATTCCAAGTTTGAAGATTTTAACGGGGGGACCAATACTATTACGAATCAATATACTTATGATACTTACAAACGAATTTATAAAACGGAGGAATCTACTCCTTTCGCTAATTTTATCAAAGAAATAAGTTATGATGCTTTTGGGCGAATAGAACTTGAAACCTCAACAGCTGCTGCAGGAGGAAAGTCAAGTACCAAAACAGTAAAAAATGTTTATAAAAACGGTTCGCACTGGCAGATACTGGATAATGCCACAAGTGCTGTATTATGGCAGGTAAATACAGTAAATGCTAGAGGCCAGTTGCTCACCGCATTAAATGGTCCAACAACAATTACCAATGCCTATGACACGTATGGACTTGTATCGCAATGTAAATATGATAAAACAGCCGGCTCAGTAAATATTCTGACGCTAAATACGGTTTTTGATGCTAAACAAGGAAATTTAACCAGCAGAACAAACAGTTTATTTAGCCGAAATGAAAGCTTTAAGTACGATGCACAGGATCGATTAACAGAATTTACTAATTCGCAGGGAACACAGGAAAAACAGTTTTATGATGATCAGGGCAGGATTACACAAAATAATCTTGGAACTTACGGTTATGCGATCACAGGTAAACCTTACCAAAATAGTTCAATTGCCGTTACACCGGAAGGACTGACTTATTATACGGCGAAACCAAAACAGGTTATTAGTTATAATGCTTTTAAAAGCCCAGTACAGATTGAAGAAACCGGAATCGACAAAATAAGTTTCAATTATAACGATTCAAACAGTCGTACGACTATGTTTTACGGAGGTCTTCAGGACGATAAGCTTGTGAGGCCTTTGCGTAAATACTATTCTGCAGATGGCACTATGGAGATTAAACACAATACGATAAGCGGTATTTATGAGTTTTTGACCTATATAGGTGGAGATGGTTATAATGCTTCAATAATGCTAAAAAGTAATGGCTCGACACAAAATTACCTGTATTTACAGAGAGACTATCAGGGCAGTATTTTAAGTATAACCGATGCCAATGGTGCCGTACTCGAAAAACGATTGTTTGATGCCTGGGGAGCAATAATAAGTGTAAAAGACGGAGCAGGAAATGTACTTACAGGGCTTACTATTTTGGATCGCGGTTATACAGGACATGAGCATTTACAAAGTGTAGGGCTTATCAATATGAACGGGCGTATATACGACCCTAAACTGCACCGTTTTTTACAGCCTGATAATTTTGTGCAGGATCCATTTAATACTCAGAGTTTTAATCGTTATGGATATGTTTTAAATAATCCTTTAAAATATATAGATCCTAACGGGGAAATATCTGCTTTAGTGATTGTAGCGATTATTGTGATTTATGCAGGAGTAAATGTCTATCAAAATTGGGATGACATAACAGGAGGTACAGGTAAGTTCTCAGATATTAAGTGGGATAAATTAGTAGGTTACACAGCATCAGGGTCTATTGCAGGAGCTCTAACAATTTACGGAGGGCCTTATGGTATTGTTTGGGCTGGAGGAGCTCAAGCTTTTTTAAATTCAGGTGTTAAAGGAGAAGATATGCGACAAACCTTAATAAATACTGGGGCAGGAGTGTCTGGAGGGTTAGTGACCCGAGGAGTGGCATTAAAATTCGATGCTAATTTTACAAATGGAATAGTAGGTGGGAATAATGCTTTTAATTCTGTTGTTACTGGCGCAACGAGAGAAGTGGTCTCTAATGCAGCTGGAAATTTAACTTATGATTTAATTTCTACAAATTTTGAGAATCCAGATATGAGTTTTAGAAAAGCCTTTGATCCTGTTAATTTAGGTTTAAGTGCTGTTGGTGGTGGATTTACAGGCTTTAGATCATTTTCTTCACAGCCGTCATACATACCTAAAAATCCATCTCCATTACTAAATTCTTTAGAATTAAGACCATTAACACCTTTTATAGTTAATCCATCTTTTACTGTTCCTAAATACAACATACCCACACGAAATGTAGTTCCTCCATCATTCTACGTTCCAAAAATTAAACCGCAGTTTAAAGGTTAATATGTAAAATAAAATATAATTTGATATGAAAGAATTGATGAATATTGACACCCACACAAAAATAGTTACAGTTTTTTATTTAATAGTTTTGATAGGAATTTCGGTTTATTTTTTTAAAAATTTTAAAGCAATTGATGTTCAGCTTAAATTAATATTATTTATTTTATTCTGTAGTTTTTTGCTATTTATTTATGATGGGATTGATGTGAATAAAAATGTAAAACTATTAAAAAGTAACTTTTCTCTAACGTCGGGAAATATAGAGGAATACTTTGTGCCTAAATTAAGAGGAAGAGGAGCAAACAAAAGTATCAAATATATTTATGAGGCAAATGGCGAGTTTTTTGAAAATCAATATCAAGGAAATTACTATGTAGATATTCCAGAAAATAAGCCAGATTTAAAAATTTTGTATTTGGTTATTTATGAAAAAGCTAATCCCAAGAACAGTTATCTTCTCATAAATTATCCTATAAAAAGTCCATCTGATTTAGAGCGCTATAAAAAATTATTTGCAGAAAAAATTCCGGATAATGCTATTAAACCAGATTGATAACTTCTTTGTTAATAAAAACAATCTTTACTAGTAAACTAAATTTTTGAAATAGAGATTAGAATGGAAAAAGTCAGCTCTTAAATGTAAAACCTCTAATATGTTTACATCATGGTAAAGAAGTTTGTTTTTGCTGCAATACTAATGTTCATTTTTACGAATTGTTATTATAGAACGGCGTACGGGAAAAGGCGTTATAAAGTTGATTTCGATAGAATGAAATTAGTAAACAATGATAGTGTGTATACGATGATTGATACCGCAAAATTATATAAACTGGAATCTGTTTTTAGTGTATTGGATAATAATTATCTGGATAATTTCAGGTACATATATTTGAAATTTTATAGTCATAATAAGGTTGGGATGTTTTATTTTTTTGATTCTAATAATCCTGAATGCTTAAATCCTGAAAATGCAGATATGGGCTATTTTAATTATCGTAACGGAAACTTTACAACTCAAATTTATTTTGAAAATCCTCAAGGATCTGGCTATATTAAAGATAAATGCATATTTACAAAACTAAGTATAAACAAAATTCAATTAAAAAGCACTAATTATATAGATGAATATCAAGTAATTAATCTGCCTCTAGAGTTTTTAGTTTATAAACCAGATTGGTAAGTATATAAAAAAAACGATAGTGCAGATTTGCAGTCCATGTCTGTAAAGTATATCGACAAAGTGAAAGAAAAAAAAAACTTTGGAAACAAATAAGATTTGATAATTGGAACGTGCAGGGATTGCAAATCCGCACTATCGGGTTGGAACGCTTATGGACAATATAAAACCTCTAATATGTTTACATCATGGTAAAAAAGTTTGTTTTTGGCGTAATGCTAATGTTCATTTTTACGAATTGTTATTATAGAACGGCGTACGGGAAAAGGCGTTATAAAGTTGATTTCGATAGAATGAAATTAGTAAACAATGATAGTGTGTATACAATGATTGATACCGCAAAACTATATAAATTGGAATCTGTTTTTAATTTGGTTGATAAAAACTATCTTGATAATTTCAGAAACAGGTATTTAAAATTTTATGATAATAATAAGGTTGCTATGTTTTATTTTTTTGACATTAATAATATAGAATCTTTAAATCCAGAGAATGCAGATATGGGATATTATAACTATGATGGGGGAAGTATTACTACACAAATATATTTTGAAAGTGCACAGGGGAATGGGTATATCAAAATTAAATGTCTTGTTTTAAAAAGAAATCAAAGCGAACTTGAATTAAAAGGAAAAAATTATATTTATAAATATCAAATAATTAATCTCCCTCAGGAATTCCTTGTTTATAAACCAGATTGGTAATCTTTAAAATAGATATTATGGTAAATAAAATTTTATTAATAGGTTTCATTATAATTTTCTCTGGTTGCGGAAATTATACAATGAGCACATTTTATGTGAAAAACACCTCTGATAAAACAGTAAATTTTAATGCTTCGGTTGTTAAGTATAGCCAGATGGGGGCGTATATACTAAATGTTCCTTTTAGTGTCAAACCCAACGATAGTGTTCTGACCAGAAAAGTGAGAGTAAGAAATGATGCCGGGCCGGAAAATTGGTTTCAAAAATTCGAAATATTTCCAACAGATGGTCTGGAATTTAACGATCCTGAAAAAACTGAAAATTGGGTTAAAACTTATGCGAAAGACGGAAGTCCTGTTTACACTTTTAAAATCACAAAATAATGGAAAATAAATTTTTAGCAATACTACTATTCGTTCTGATTTCTACTTTTATGTTTGGTCAGGAAAACGATGATTTTGCCAAAAGGCTCAAAGGAATTAACAATCAGAATATTTTGTTTTTTAATGTTGATGGTGTCAATTTTTCGACCCAAACCTTTAATTATGAATTTAATGATAAAAATTTAAAAAAGCTTTATAGAAAGTATTCCGTAAAAGATAATGATCTAAAGGTAAAAGATGAATCACTGGAGTACAATAATTTTTTTGTGACCAAACTGAATAAAATTACAGAAAATAGTACTCAAATATCATCTTATTATTTTGTTGAGGATAAGAGCAAAACCATATCCGTATTTTCATTTGGTTATTATAATAAGGTTGATAAAGAGTTTGAGCGAAAATATATAAACAGAATTCTGAATGATGAAATTCCTGATGAGGTTTATGAATCACCAAAAATTGACAGTATAGATTTTGCCGGGAGGAAAATAAAACTGGGCAGCAATTGTTACTGGACCAATGTAAATACGGTACAGTGTCCGTATTATGGCGAAATGAACTGGTCTGTTCACAAAACCTATCAAAGTGCAAAAGATGCCATTACAAATCAGTTAGAGGCAGCAAGAATTCTAAAAGGAGGTAAAATTATTTCTGAACAGGAAGTTCCCGTCATTTTTGAAGGAACCGAAACCAATGCCAAAATGATAAAATATGGTTTTACAGGTGCAAAATCTTTACTCGTATCTGTATCAGGAGGAAAGGAGTTGACAATTTATTATGTTGCATGCAAAGTCCGGGAAAATTACGTAAGCTGCTGTATGAGTTTTTGGAATAATGATACTGTAACTGAAAATGGATTAGCTCCTTTACTGGAAAAAGTAATGCAATTAAAAAAAGTATAAAATACACTTGCTGAAAACTAAGAATTAAGTTTAATACAAAAAGCAAATCCCTGATCACGTATATGCATTTTTTGTTCAGGAACTGAGATCAGGGATTTATTAAGATAAGAAGAATAGTATCTCACTTGTAAGTATAAACAAACTCCCTTACCGCATTCACTTTCAGGATTCCGTTAACAGTTGTAGTACTGGTAATGGTTTGTTTTTCTATCTGATTTTGATCGTTAATGTTATATTTATATTTTGAATTTAGTACCAAACGATATGCAGCCGGATTAATACGGTCTGTAATCGTGAGGGTAGATTCATTGATTAGATTTTCAGATAAATCAGCTGCCTCCGGTGTGTCAATATAAATGTCATACAAATAGCTGTTCAGTTTCCATTCTTTTCCAAAAAGAAACTGTTTGTAATTATATTCGTTTTTTAAAGTGCTGTACGTATATTGAGTATCATTGCCTTCCAGAAATTGATCCTCGTAAAACAAGGAGTTAGTCTTGAGATTTTTATTTTCATAACTGTAATTATAAGAATACGGAGCGTAGAAAATGTTTCTTTTTGTAACCGCATTATCCGCATTTAAATAAATTTCAACCGTTTCAGGATCACGAGTATCATAAGTGCTCGTCATTATAATTTTATCTGAAGAGTAACTAAACTGGTATTTACCATTTCCTTCGGATAAAAATAATGGCCCCGGTATTTTATTAAATTCAGTCAGCCTGCCATTTGCATCATACAAAAAAGTAGTTGTCATATAAATTCCGCCCGGTGCCTGATGTTCCACTATTTTAGAAACCAAACCCTGTGCGTTATAAGTGTACTCATCATAATCCTTGTCATCTGAGTAATTGATTCGGGTTAATTTATTTTCTGAAAAAGAAAGTGTTTTATAGGTTGTTAATTGCGTATCGAGATAATCATTTATGGTAATTGAGCTTAGTTTAAGAGTGGTTTGAGTACCTATTTCTTCATTTGAGCAGGAAACAAACAAAAGTACGGTCAGGAGTTGTATTATTTTTTTCATAATTCTTTTTTTAGCGAAAGTTTAGAATAGTAAACGGACTAATTGACTGACAGGTTTTAAGGCATTATAAGATCAGATTAAAAGTTTTACTCATATCTGTAAACATATTCTGTTTTAGACATGAATTTTGTTACGCCATCGACTGCTCTGTAACGGGTTTGGATTTCCTTATATATTTGATTGTAAGTGTTAAAAACGTAACTGTATTGTGTGGTATAAACAGCTTTTTTGTCTGAATTGTTTTCAAATTGAACAGGGCCTGACGAATATTCAGAAATCAGATTTTCTGACAATAGGTAAGGATAAGTGCCTCCTGACGAAAAAAAGTTCACATAACTGTTTAATTTCCATTGTTTACCAAAAAGATATTGCAAATAATGATACTCATTTTTTACGGTACTATATGAAAAAGTTTCCTCCTTTTCAAAAACAGATTGCATAGACTTTACCACATTACCATTTAAGTATTCGTAAGTGCTGAAAAAAACATTGGGGATTCTTATTTCCTTAAAAATTTCGTTGTTCGAATTTAATTGAATTTCCTGATTTTGCTCTTTACCGTTGTAAGTTGAAGTAACCAGAATTTTGTCAGCAAGATAGGTGAACACACATTTATAGTCCGTTTTTTGGAGTTTTTTTTCAATGATCCGGCCTTGAGTATCATAAGTGAATATTTGGGTTTCAAAAAGCTTCGAAGGGTTTGTACCGTATTGGGCTATTTCGGCTACCAGTCCCTGATCGTTGTAAGTGTATTGTGTATAACCTATGCCCTGAACCTGATCTGAAACTAGTTTATTATTCGAGAAATTATAAACCTGACTTAAACTGGTCTTATCATTTTCATTATCAGAATAGTTCATCGTAATAGAAGAAAGTGCTTTTTGAGCAGAATTTGAACTTTCATCATTTGAGCACGAAACAAGTAAAAGTGCTGTAAGTAATAAGGCTGTTTTTTTCATTTTGTTTTTCTTTGCGTTATATCCTTAAGTAAAATATATTGTAAAAGGTTGCGTACAAAAAACAAAATTTTAAATATCAGGGCGTGCCAGCATCCCGATAAGAGGGCAAAAATACTCTGCGCTTATACGCCCTCTTACCGGGCTGCTGTCGGGCTTTCGCTACTGCTTCGGCAGTTTGGCTCTATCCCTCACGCAAACGGCACTTTGAGACGTTTGGCAGGATTTAATTTTTTATTTTAACGGTTTCGTGTCTCAAAAATCGTACTTTTGTTTTGATGCAGTACCCGATAAAGTGTTATTGAAATGGGAGGATACCTGATAAAATAGATTCTTTATAAGTACGAGTTGTCACCATTAATATTATCTTTGAACTATGAGCACACTAACAAAACAAAACCATATAGGGCGAAAAATAAGCCGAATTCGTGAACTGAGAGACATGAAACAGGAAGCGTTGGCACAGGCTTTAGGCATAAGCCAGCAGACAATTTCTGCTTTAGAAAATAGTGAGGAGATTGATGATCAAAGGTTAAGTGAAGTAGCAAAAGCTCTGGGAGTAAGTGTGGAAGCTCTTAAAAACTTTTCAGATGAAGCGGCTATTAATTATTTCAATAATTTTTATGATAATAGTGGAAGTAATGGTGCATTTGCAAATGGATCAGTATTCACTTTCAATCCATTAGATAAATTGATGGAAACTATAGAAGAAAATAAAAAGCTTTACGAACGCTTGATTCAGGCTGAAAAAGACAAAGTAGAGTTTTTAGAAAAAATATTGAAGGATAAGTAGTTTTTATTCTTTTTATGAAAAAATGAAAAGTCTGATAAATAGAGTTTTATCAGACTTTTTATCCTTTTATAACTTTCTGATACCTTATCATTCAGATTAATAAAGATTACAGTGCGGTTGAAATTCTTGTCTTTTTCTTGAGAAAAAGACAAATTAAAAACAAAAATAAATGTAATAACCCTTATTAATTTTGACATGACACTTTGTTTGGGCCTAATAGAAAGTAAGGTATTAAATTCAGTTTAAGAATATAGCTATTGAAACAAGATTGAAAAGTTTAGTTTAAAGAAATCAATCATTCATATCCCTTAACATATAATCAATAGCGTAATATGTATTTTCTTTTTTTACAAAAACGTAAAAACGGGGATGCATCTTTACATTATCATTTTCTATAATTTTTGTCAGTTCATTTCTGGTGGTATTGGGTTTTAAATTTCGACTTTCTTCTACAGGGGATACACAATAAAAAGATACTTTCTTTTTATTTATTAAGATTTCAAAATCTGTAATTTTTCTTATCCCCTGAACGTTGTTATATATTGCAGTATCTAGCTTTTCATCAAATTGAAAAACAAAAACCGGGTTATTATGCTGTTCAAGTCTGTTAGGTATTTCTTGTGATAACACATTTAGACTTGAAAATAGTAAGCTTATTAAAAAAATAGTTTTCATTGTAAAACGCTAATTAAAACTGGAATTGTTTTGAAAATAAACAGGTTTAATCACAGCTAATTTTCCGAACAAGATGGTCAGCTGAGTAGTATTTATTTTGATCTTTTAAGAAAACAGTAAAATGATATGCTTGATTTGGATTGTCATTTTGTAATATAGTATTTAACTGCTTTCTGTTGGTATTTATGTTTAATTTGGCATTGCTGCTAATTGGGATTGAATTAAAAAATATCGTTTTATTATTTATTCTAATTGTAAAACCTGATATTTCCTGCTTATTAGTGTGTTCTCTAAAAACGATTTCATCTGTTTTTTTATCAAACTCAAAAACAAAATTTTGATGGTTTTGGCAAAAGGCCTGAAAACCTGCTATCATTACTACAAAGACATATATTTGCTTCATTATTTTGTTTATTAATTTACTCGGTTTATAGTTTTACCATCGACAATCCAAACTCTTTCTACCTGATAGAGATCACCCGAATATTTGTTGGTTTTTACAAAAATATATATATCATAAAAATCTGAATAGTAAAAATCTGGTCTTTTATTTTTATCATACTCTTTTCTTTTAACAATTTCATTATTCATTGTTTGAAGATTAGAAACCAGATTCTTTACAGAATGAAAATCTGTTTTTTTCTTTTTTCCAATATACTTAAAAGTTGTTTTTTCAACAGTAAATATATTCGTATTCAAGGCCATTGTTGAATGATTAAAAACGATGACTTTTTTTTCTTTATTAATTTGTCCGGTAACTTGTACTGAAATTACGGATATGAGAAATATGAATATACTTGCTTTCATCTTAGAGAGTTATAAAGACGATCATAACTGTAGATCAAATTGATATTAGTATGTTATAAATAAACTTTCATCTCCTTTAGTAAAATAATCAAATGAAATAGTTTTGTTGTTTTGAATATAGAAATACATTACGGGATTATTCCTGTTTGCCAGAATGAAGATATTCTCCTTTAATTTCGTAAAGTTAGCTTTACCATTGTATTCATTATAGGGTATAACTGAAATATCTGCTGAAGCAAGTAATGTGCTCTTTTCTTTTTTAATCTTTTTTAAATGGGCATTTAATTAAATCGGTTTAACTTCTTCATTTCTTCTCTCAGGTCCTGAAAAGTAACAGCACGAAACTCAAGATCAGTCTCCGGATTAGAACTTATAGTGGTTTCTTTTGTGGCTAAAAACAATTGCTCTCTGGTATACTTAACCACAAAAAGCGTAATTTTTTCTTTGGATAGAACATTGTTAAAAACGACTTTATCATCGTTTGAGTAGCCATTCATAACCGACTTGAAACGATGAAAAATGATACTTGTATTGACACCCTTTTCATTGCCCAGATTTACGATATAATTGGTTTTCGCATCATCCGGATAATCCAGGAAACGGTCACAATTGATAAAACCCAGTTTCTCTGAACTAAAAACATAATAACTAATTTTTCCGGCTTTGATTTCCTCAGCGGTTTTTTCCTTATAGTTGGAATTGTATACCATACTCGATGATCTGAAACCAGATTCGTCTTCAGAATGAATAGTAATGGGCAAAGTGTAGGTACATTTTACAGGGACACCCTTTACTTTTCCGGGAGTAAATTTACCAAGCAGCTTAACTACTCTTATTGCTTCTGCATCGACTGCTTTATTTAAACTTTTAGTAATTTTAACATCGGTTACAGTACCTTCTTTATCAATAACAAAAGAAACATGGACTTTACCAGTAACATTATCTTCAGGAGTCCTGAAATTTCGGCCTACAAATTGGTACATTTTTTCGTTCCCGCCAATATAAACCGGACGTTCGTCAACATTGGTATAGGTTTTATTGAGATCAACAGAGGCTTTTTCGACATTCCAGTTTATTTCATCCTTAATCCGGTTTCCGGTAAACAGCTGCATTCCGTCTTTTTTGACTTTTGACGGAAAGGCAATTTCAATACTTTTTCCTTTTTTCAGGTCACATTTTTCCTGTCCCGAAACCGCACTTATATAAAGCATTCCGCCTGTTTCCAGTAATTTTCCGTTTGAAACAGTCGAAAGTCTTCCCAGAAGAATATCCGAAATGCTGTAATATTCTTTTACCGATAATGTAATTTTCCCGTCAGCTTCGTTTCCGGTTTTCGCAACAATAAAGCTGTTTGCCCTAATCGTGATTTGGGTTTTTTCGGCACAGACAATAGTGGTATCTTTTTGATTGCTGATGGTAAAAACCTGAGGTCTTTTGTCATTTTTAGTATAAAATTCCAGCAGTTTCTTTTTATTTTGAGCCAAATCATCCGAAGCAGTTTCCACAACAGCAGAATCTGCTTTGATACTATCTGACAGAGGTTGTTCAGCATTTACTTTTGCCGGTTCAGGAACGCCGGGATTTTCTTTGTTTTCGTTTTTACAGGAAATAAAAATAGAAACCAGCACAAGCGATAAAATGAATGTACGTTTCATCGGCAGGATTTTTAGTTGGGGTTAGATTTATTCCAAATGTAAAATATTATAGATAAAGATTTTTACGGGAAAACGTATTACAGCTATCTTTTTCTAAAAAAAAAGCAGGATTAAATTACCGAAACAGAAGTTTCTTTCCTGTCAGGACAGATTTTATTCCGACAAAAAATTTAACAGGTTTCTATAAACAAAACAAGTTCCTGAATAACTCTTTCCGGCTGGTCTTCCTGAACATAGGTTTTTGAATTGGGAATCGAAACCAGTTTTGAATTCCTGAAAATCTCTTTTAACTGCTGTCCTAATTTTAAAGGAAAAAGCTGTTGATCATTTTCTCCCCACAAAATGAGAACTGGAAATTCAGAGTTTTTTAATTTTTTGGCAGCTTCAAGGGTGTATTGGGGCGACCAGGTTTTTACGTTCGAAGCAAAATTTTTCCGGATGGTTTTGTTTTCAGTAAACGATTTTAAATACAGTTTCGAGAATTCCTCATTGGTTACTTTGTGCGACAGTAATCCCATCATGAGGTCTGAAGTAAGCAGGCTTTTTATTTTAAAAGCATTTGCCAGAAGTAAAGTAAAACCCGGAATTTTTACAGCTGTAATTAAATATTTGAATTTAGCAGGCGGAAAAACTTCCTGTACCTCGCCATTTGAAAAGATTAATTTGTTTATATATTCAGGATACAAAGAGGCCAGTATCTGGGCATAAACATTTCCGGTATCGTTAGAGAACAGTATAACTTTATCCAGTTGCAAATAATCTAAAAAACTTTTTAGAAGCCGGGCAATTCCCAAAGGAGACAGGTCAGTATGTTTTTCTAAAGCAATGGGATGTCCTCCAAGCGGAAGATCCGGAGCGATGCATCTGTACTTTTTACTCAATTCGGGGATAATTTTTCTCCAGGTATTTGAATTGGAGAGTGTACCGTGAAGAAACAAAACCGGAATACCGCTGCCTTCGTCAATATATGCAATGCCGCTATTAATTGGGGCCAGATGCCGTTTTAAAATGACAGGAGCGTGGGTGTTTTGATCTGAATTTGAAGTTCTCTGCATAGTGATACATTTTTAGTTTACACAAAGAAATCAATTCCTCTGGTCAAATTAGAGGACAATTGTCCTTTAATCAGACTGTTTGGCGCAGTCGGCTTAAATGGCGGGAAGTTATTCCCAGGTATGACGAAAGGTGTTTTAACGGAATGTATTTCAGATATTCGGAATGGTTTTCTATGAGCGTGTCGTATCTTTCTCTGGCGGTTTGTTTTTGAAACGATACCGTTCTGTTTTCTATTTTGATGTATTCCATTTCCGTTAAAAATCTTCCGGCGGTCTGCCATTCCGTGCTGTTTTGATATAAATGATAGAGGTCTTTTCTTTTTAATACCGTTACTTCGGTATCACAAAGCGCCTGAATATTTTCAAAAGTAGGTTCCTGAGTTATAAAACTGGAGTAAGCAGAAGCCAGTTCGTTTTTAAAAGCGATACATTTAGTAGTTTCAGTTCCTTCGCTGTTGGTATAAAAAGAACGAAGAATACCTTTTTGAATAAATACAATTTCATTGCAGATACTGCCTTCCTGAATTAGAAAATCATTTTTTTTGAGGGTTCTGTTTTGCGTAAGACCATTTAATTTTTCAAGTTCAGTATCCGAAATAAGCTGTAATGATTTTAAAAACTGTATCATTTTAAGTGGTTTTAACTTCTTAGAAATTTAATATAATTATCCAGCAGCCCCTGAATCTGCTGACTGGCAACCGGATTGGCAGAATGTACGTTGAACTTTAAATTTAGTAGATCAAGTCCGGATTCATAAACCAGCCATTTGGCGCAGGCATAACCGTCTTCGGCAATAGTGCCATTTTCATCCAATCCTAAATCATTATCAAAACTAATGAGTTCCGGAAGCCCTTTTTCCAGAATTACTTTTTTAAAATCTTCAAAATTTCTAACAACTGTAAAATCATCATTCGTGAGTTTTTTGTAAACCATGTTTACATCTCTGATATCATCGAGAAAGAGTTTGTATGACATTTTTTACTGAATATAAAAATGAATTTGAATAGCGTCCAGCTTTAGCTGGATGATGAAATTTAAATGTAACAAACAGGCTTTAGCCAAAAAAAAAGCCGATTTGGCTAAAGCCTGTTCGACTGGTATTTTAATTCCCCTAGCTAAAGCTAGGGGCTATTGTAAATTCTTTTGGGTTAAAAAAACTAAAGCACTCGATAAACCGGATACTGCATATGCGCTTTTTCATAATAAGCAGAATGTTTGTAAATCCAATCCAATTGTGCTTCGGGATTTTTGGCAAAAGCGGCATCATTTTGTTTTTTGGTTTCCAGTTCTGCTTTTAAGGCTTGACTTTCTTTTAAAAGCTGAGCTGCTGTATCTTCAAAAATATATTCTGAATAATGTTCTTTCTGCTGTAAAATAGGATCGAAGAAATTCCAGTTAAAGAACGAATCAACACCTTCGGGCTCAAAAGCTTCTAATAAATATTTTACTCCTTTTTGAGTGGTCGGAACCAGATAATCGCCTTTAGCAAAAGCCATTTTAACGATTTTAGAAGTTACCGTTGTATTGCGGTGCAGATAATGCCCTTCGTAAGCAGACGGAACGGTTTTAAAATCGGCAATACGATAACTTTCGACTTCTATAATCGTGTCGTTTTTAAGCTGCGAAAAACTGATGTTGTTGTTTTTTAATAGATCAATAATATTCCAATACCCTTTAGGAACAATATAGGCGGAAGGAATCACGACTTCTTTAACCGATTTGAATTCTTTAATGTACGGAACATCCTTTTTATACGGTTTGTTTCGGTCGTAATACAAACGGTTTCCGGTGGTAACTTCGCTTTTTTTATAACCGGCTTCATATCCTAAAAAGGAAAAAGTAGTGGCTTTTGTACTGTCCAGTTCCCATTTTAAGGTATACGTTTTTTTAGGTAGGTATTGTTCGAGGTTTTTTACACGGAGTTCTTTGATTTTGATATAATTCGCATCGGTAAAATCCAGAGTCGATTTCATGTACTCGTAGGTCATTTTAACGCGTTCGGCATATTTTTTCAGCATGTGGGTTTCTACTACAAAACCAATCGTATTAAAAAGAGAGGTGTAACCTGTGGTATATCTCGGACTGTCTACAAACTGACCGAAACCTTTATCCGGTGTATCTTTAAACGAATCGACATAAGGTGTGGTTTCGATGTTCTTTTTCTGTAAATCTTTTACCAGGGCCGGCATCATTTCGTTGTTCATATAATCGCCCAGAACTGTTCCCAGTTTATTATGCTGGGTCATAATATACGTTAACTTGTATTGATAATCAGAACCGTTGCTGACGTGATTGTCGATAAAAACATCGGCATTTATTTTCTGGAAAATTTCCACAAAACTTTTGGTGTTTCGGGTGTCTGATTTCATCAAATCACGGTTCAAATCGTAGTTTCGGGCATTTCCCCTGAAACCGTATATTTCAGGTCCGTCCTGATTGGCACGAGTGGTGGAGTTTCGGTTTAAAGCCCCGCCAATATTATAGACGGGAATCGTAACCAAAACGGTATTTTTGGGTGCTTTCATTTTTCCGGTTGCCAAATCCCTGTAAAACTGCATTGTGGCGTCAATTCCGTCCGGTTCTCCGGCATGGATTCCGTTGTTGACCAATAAAACAGCTTTGGTTTTCTGGATTTTATCAAAATCAAATTCCTTATCCGGATTAAAGGTAATCATGTGCAGGGGTTCGCCGGAATCTGTCAGCCCCATTTCTTTCATCTGGATAGTAGGAAAATCATGAGCCAGCATTTTAAAATAGGCAATAGTTTCCTGATAAGACGCAGCTTGATTTCCGTTTCCTTTCTCAAAAAACGTATCGTATTTTTTATTGTTTTGAGCAAAAAGGGTAATCGTGAAAAGGGAAAGGAGAAAGGTAAAAAGTTTCATGGTTTTGGTTTTAATGCGAATCAAATATAGGATTTTTGCTTCAGGTTTCATGTTGATAAGCTTTATGTTTATTGGTTTCACGCAGATTTTGCAGATTTAAGCAGATTTTTTTAATCTTTTTTAATCTGCCGAAATCTGTAAAATCTGCGTGAAATAAAATTCAACAGCATTCAAAACCGGACACTGAAAACTGTAAACGGCCAACTATTTTTCTCTACTTTTGCAAAATGAATAAAAAACACCATTCCAACGACATACTTTCAAATTTAGGCATTAAAAGCCTGAATGAAATGCAGGAAACGGCACAGGACGTAATTCTGAATGATAATAATGTTTTACTGCTTTCACCAACCGGTTCGGGGAAAACACTGGCTTTTTTACTGCCGGTTTTAGAATTGCTGCAGCCGGAGATTTTATCAGTGCAGTGTTTGATTTTGGTTCCGTCCCGCGAACTCGGACTGCAGATTGAGCAGGTTTGGAAGAAAATGGGAACGCAGTACAAAGTAAACATTTGTTACGGCGGGCATTCGATTGATACCGAAATTAAGAATTTGAGTAATCCTCCGGCCGTTTTAATTGGAACACCGGGACGAATTGCGGACCATATTGACAGGGAAACTTTCAGGACAGATAAAATCCAGACACTGATTTTAGACGAGTTTGACAAATCACTTCAGTTAGGGTTTCATGAGCAGATGTCTTTTATTATCGGACGATTGCCGCGGGTAAACAAAAGAGTTTTGGTATCGGCAACATCCGATATTGAGATTCCGAAATATACAAGAGTGATGAACCCGACGGTTTTGGATTTTATTCCGGAAGAGGAGGAGAGCACCAATCTTTCGATGAAAATGGTGGTTTCGCCTTCTAAAGACAAACTGGACAGTTTGTTTCATTTAATTTGTTCCTTAAAATCACAGTCGGCTATTATTTTCTGTAACCATCGTGATGCTTCAGAACGTATCAGCGATACCTTAAATGAAAAAGGGATTTACTCGGTTTATTATCATGGCGGAATGGATCAGGAGGAACGCGAACGGGCTTTGATTCAGTTTCGAAACGGAAGTATTAGTTATCTTATCACGACCGATCTGGCTGCCCGCGGACTGGATATTCCCGAAATGAAACACGTTATTCATTATCACCTGCCGTTAAAAGAAGAGGAGTTTACACACCGTAACGGACGTACAGCGCGTATGCAGGCCACCGGAACGGCTTATATTATAGTGCATGAAAGTGAAAAGCAGCTCGATTATATCAATTATGATATGGAAGTTCTGGAGGTGAAGAATGCAGTGAGCCTTCCTAAACCACCAGAATATCAGACGATCTATATCAGCGGTGGAAAAAAAACAAAACTGAATAAGTTTGATATTGTGGGTTTCTTTTCTCAGAAAGGAAAATTAGAAAAAGATGATTTAGGTCTGATCGAAGTAAAAGATTTTGTTTCGTTTGCAGCAGTGAAATACGGAAAAGTAAAAGAGCTTCTGAAGCACATTAAAGACGAAAAAATGAAGGGGAAAAAGTTTAAAATTGAAGTCGCCCGTAATGTGATAAAGAAAGAAGACGAAAAAAATAGGAAATTTTAGGCGTTTAAAGATTGTTTTAGAAGTTATATTTTAGTTTATATTGTTGTAAATCAGTTTTTTATGATTTACTGAAGAAGATTAACAATTTTGTGTTAAAAAAATAATGAATTGATAGGTGTTTTTTCAATATTTCTGTGTTTTTTTGCTACAGTAAAATTGTAAACCCCAAATCCACTATGAAAAAGATTTTTACCCTTGCCATTTTGTTCTTTAGTTTTGTTTCGTTTGCGCAAATTAAAGTTATTGAAACAGTTCCTGTAGAAAAATTAGGAAAAGTAAATAATAACTACATTCAGAAAATTGGAGACGAATATACAGTATATTACACTAGTATTTTAAATGATGATGATTCTTCACCACTAAGAAAATTCTCTTTTAAAAATGTAAACAACGATTACACCTCTCTTTATAACATTATTATGGGTGGTTTTACGGCTACTCCGTTATATGATATTAAATTAGAGTTACCAAACAACTATATCTGGTTACATTATACAGGAAACGTTGTTCCGGACAAAGCTACAGTTCAGTTCATGGTATCAAGCAAAGACAGAGATGCTGCTACAAACAGTGTATCTGAGCCATTTGTAAAAGATCAGATCAATAAATTATTCCAGAAGTAATTTTTTTTTGAGGTTCAAAGCTTCAAAGTGACAAAGAGACAAAGTTTTTTAGATTTATCTCTTAATAATAAAATAAAGAAAG
The DNA here is from genome assembly GCF_057809475.1 of Flavobacterium sp. FG19. Classification (NCBI taxonomy): domain Bacteria; kingdom Pseudomonadati; phylum Bacteroidota; class Flavobacteriia; order Flavobacteriales; family Flavobacteriaceae; genus Flavobacterium; species Flavobacterium sp. FG19. Next base: position 70,811 of record NZ_JBMDKA010000024.1, read on the forward strand.
CTGTTCTAATCGAACAGCTTTTTTTGTTTTTAAGTTGAAAGGTTCAGAGTAACAAAGGAGTAAAGGGGTATATTTTAGTTTGGAAACTTTGCCACTTTGAGCCTTTGCATCTTTGTCCCTTAAAAAGAAACTATACTTTCTTTACATACTGTGTAATAATCACAATCTGTTGTCCGTCGACTTTTCCTTCTATGTATTCTGCGTTTTCGTGATCTAAACGAATGTTTCGTACTGCGGTTCCCTGTTTAGCAACCATACTGGATCCTTTTACTTTCAGGTCTTTGATCAAAACAACCGAATCTCCATGCTGTAAAACAACGCCGTTGCTGTCACGGTGAACAATTTTATTTTCGTCATCTTCACCTTCTCCCGTTGCCTGGGCCCATGCTAAAGTGTCCTCATCTAAATACATCATATCAAGCAGTTCCTGCGGCCAGCCGGCAGCACGCATACGACTTAACATTCTCCAGGCTACCACCTGAACCGGAATGTTTTCATTCCACATACTGTCATTAAGGCATCTCCAGTGATTTAAATCAACTTTTTCAGGGTTTTCAATTTGGTCAATACAGGTGTTACAGGCTAATACAGCTTCGTCTAAACCGCCTTTTTGGGTAGGAAGTACCTGATATACTTTTAGGTTTTCTTCGTTTCCGCAAAGCTCACATTTAGATCCGCTTCGTTTGTTTAATTCTCTTTCGATACTCATGGTTTGTTGTTTATTTTAAAATGCGAAATTACTTATAATTTGCTTCGCCTGCAAGTTTGTGATTTTTAGCCAGGATTTAGAAGGCAAAGTTCAAATGCCGAAAATTCTGTACGGCTGCCTCTTTTTTACTCCAGATCTTCTTTTAGGATGTCAAAGTGATACCTCAAATCAAAAAAGTCATTAAGAGCCTTGGCAATATGGGCTTTTCCAATATCGGTCAGGATTCTGTTTCGGTAAATGGCCTTATGGTTTTGTAAATATTGAATATCCTCGTCACTCAAAAGCTGTTTTCGGCTTTCGAAAAGATAACTGGTGTAAGCGTTGAAATGAATGCCGTCCAGCATGTGGGAAGCAATATTCTGGCTGTCTATTATTTTTGATAATTTCTCTGTAATTAAATTATTTTTAAGAGAGGCTATTATTTCTTCTTTTAGAGGATAAGCATTATTTTGCCGTCTGTATTCGCTGGTATTCTGACTAACTCTTTTAGCTGTGTTTTCGTCAAACGGAAAAATGTCGGGATCAAAACAGCTGATTACCGCTTTCATTACGGCTTCGGCAAAATTTCTGGCTCTGCTGTCTACAATATGAAAGCTGATATTCGTGATAACAAACTGCAAATGTAAATTTTCACCTCTAAGAGCCATTAAATGCGATACAAAAAAACTTAAAAATTCTTCGATGTAAGGTTTGTGGCCGAAATTATTAGGAATTTGACTTTCATCAACTTTCCACTGTATTTCGTTTGGCATATTCTGGTCCGAAGAAATCGATAATTCGATATGGGCATAAGCACCGCTGCCGGCAAATTTTGCAACCAGGCCCTTTCCATGAACAGGACTGAGATCCCATTCTATTAATTGCTGCTTTATTTTAAAAAGCTGTGATGGCTGATAACTTAGTCTCAGACTGCTTGTCTGCATTATTGGTTGTTTTTAGATATAAAATACTTTTGCTTTGTATTTGCTGTAAGAAACTATTTTTTTACCCTAACCGCATCCGGAACGAGCATTTCATATTCACCGCCATGACGCAGTACATCGCGTACAATGCTTGAGCTGATAAAAGAAGTACTCGCTGCAGTCAATAAAAATACGGTTTCGATTTTAGACAGTTTTCTGTTGGTGTGGGCAATTGCTTTTTCGAATTCGAAATCGGCAGGGTTACGTAAACCTCTTAAAATAAAATTGGCTTTTAGTTTTTTAGCCAGATCGATAGTCAGTCCTTCATAAGTGATTACCGAGACTTTTGGTTCATCTTTAAAAGTTTCTTCAATAAAACGTTTTCTTTCTTCTAATGAAAACATGTATTTTTTTTCGGCGTTAACCCCAATGGCAATTACTATTTCATCAAACAAAGGAATGCCTCTTTTGATAATATCTTCGTGTCCTAAGGTAATAGGGTCAAATGATCCGGGAAATATGGCTTTTCGCATTTTTTTTAAAGTTTCTAAGGTTCTGAGATGCTAAGATTCTAAGTTTTATTAGGATTGTGCAGAATCTTATTTTTTTCTTTCTTTTTTAAGGTTCAAAGCTACAAATGCTCAAAGTTTTTATAAATTGACTAAAGCTTGTTTTTTTGAGTTTAAAATTTTTATAGTTTGGAATTTGGTCCCGAAGCTTCGGGATATTTTTTGGAATTTAAATCTATGTTATCCTTTTGGTATTGATGGAAGGAACCCATTCGTCTTTATGACAGTCTTTACAAGTTGAAGTTCCTTTTTTTAGTTCTTCGGTGTTACCGCAAAAAGAGCAGGAATATACCCCGTCTTCCGGGATAATTTTGTTTTTTTTCTCAAAAAGCAAAGGCAGAATCGGCAGTCCGTAACCAACATCTTTGTCTTCGTAATAAAAAACACTGATTTCGCCGCTGGTTTCGATAAAAGCATGCCTTACTTGTCCTAAATGCTCAATTGATTTGATGCGCAATTCTGCGAAAAACTCATCTTGTGCTAAAGTTTCTTTCTTAAAACTGGTTATAGAAAACTTTCCGTTGTTAATCAGACATTCGGTTTTACCTTCTATAAATTCTTCAAATTTTTTGCTTTTTCCTGTCAGCCAGGTTACCGTTCTGTACAAAATGATTATGGTAGTAAAAACGATCGCAGCGGGAATAATGCCCACATCTTCATAAAACATAGGATCGCCTGCGGCCGAACCTAACGCAATAATGATTACAGTCTCAAAAATAGATAATTGTTTTACACCTCGTTTTCCTGCCAGTTTTAAGGTTAGTAACAAAATCGTAAACATAACAGTCGAACGAAAAATCACTTCCAATAGAAAACTTTCCGGCAGACTGTTAAAGAAGACTCTATCCCATTCGAATATTTGATTCATTTTTTTGAGGTGCTAAGTTGTTAAGGTTCTGAGGTTTTAGGTTCAAAGGTTCAGAGTAACAAAGTGACAAAGGTTTTTGCTTCACTTTGTTCAGTCTGATTATTGTAAAAAAATAAGGTTCTGAAATCTTAAAATCTCAGAACCTTAGTATCTTTTAAGCTAAAGCTAACTCAATCGCATTGGTAAATAACTCTTCCAGAGAAATTCCGGCGGCTTTTGCCTGCTGCGGAATCAAACTTTCGGTTGTCAGTCCCGGAATAGTATTCATTTCAAGCATGTGCGGCTCGTTGTTTACGATGATAAATTCGCTTCGGGAGAATCCTTTCATTTTTAGAACTTCGTAGGCACGTTTTGCTGTTTCTCCTACTTTTTTGGTCAGTTCATCAGAAATTCTGGCCGGAGTAATTTCCTGTGATTTTCCTTCGTATTTTGCTTCGTAATCAAAGAAATCATTATCAGATACAATTTCGGTAATTGGTAAAACGATTACTTCTCCTTTGTAGTTAATTACCCCAACTGAAACTTCGGTTCCGTCAAGGAAACTTTCGATGATGATTTCGTTGTCTTCTTTGTAAGCTACTTCAATGGCAATTGGAAGTTCAGCCTCAGTTTTTACTTTTGAGATTCCGAAACTTGAACCCGCTTTGTTGGGTTTTACGAAACATGGCAGACCTACTTTCTCAATAATTTCGGCAGTTTTGATTTCGTCTCCTTTGTTCAGGTAATAAGAAACGGCTGTTTTGATTCCGTATGGTTTTAAAACAGACAGTAAATCTCTTTTATTAAAAGTCAGTGCCGACTGGTAATAGTCGCAGGAAGACTGCGGTAATCCAATTAATTCAAAATAAGCCTGCATTAATCCGTCTTCGCCCGGAGTTCCGTGAATGGCATTGAAAACACAGTCAAATGTAATTTTCTCTCCGTTTACCGTTACCGAAAAGTCATTTCGGTCAATTGGGAATTCGGCCTCATTGTCGTCTACATATACCCATTTTTCTTTAAAAATATGAACACGGTATCCTTTGTATTTTGTTTTGTCAAGATATTGGTATACAACGTTTCCGCTGATGAGCGAGATTTTATATTCGCTGGAATATCCGCCCATGATGATGGCAATGTTTTTCATTGACTTTTTGTTTATTTGTTTAATCGTTATTTTATTTAATCAGGATTTTGTTTTGAAAACGAGCTTTTAGCCCTGATGGAAACGATACCCTTTTGCGTGGTCCCAATGGCCGTCAGGATCCGGAAACAGCTTCTAATTACCGGCTTTACTGTTTTAAACAAAATTATCATTTTTTTTGAAATGAAATACTTTATCTTTGCGTTCAACTAAAAATAAATTTATGAGTTTACGTAAGTATTTAACAAGCCGTGTGTTTTTTTTACAAATATTAGCAGCAGCTGGTATTATAGCGGTTTTAGGATATTTGTTTATGCACTGGCTGACGTTTACAACGGATCACGGACATGAAATTGCAGTTCCTAATTTAGCCAGACTAACTGAAGAGCAGGTAGAAGAAAAACTGGACGAACTGGATTTGGATTATGTACTTTTGGATAGTGTTGATTACCGAAGTGAATATCCAAAATTTAGTGTTGTAGAGCAGGATCCGCTGCCGGGAACAAAAGTGAAAGTAGGAAGAAAAATATATATTAAGATTAATGCATCGGGATTTTCATCAGTTAAGATTCCTGACTTAATTGAAAAAACCTATCGTGAGGCGGTTCCAACGCTTAAAGCTCTTGGACTTGAACCGGGAACAATTACCTATATTCCAAATCTTGGAAAAGATATGGTTTTGGAAATGCGTTTAAAAGGAAGAAACTTAAAAGTAGGAGACCGTGTTTTGAAAGCGTCTAAAATTGATTTGGTTTTAGGTGACGGAAAAGCAAGTTATGTAGATGACAGCCAGGCAGACAGTACCGCAGTGCCTGTAGAAACCCCAAAAGATGAACAATAATAATGAAGAAAACTTAGATCTGGAAGACGAATTATTCGAACATTACAGATTTGAAGTCCCTAAAGGTCAGGCGTTTTTGCGTATTGACAAATATTTGATGTATCTGATTCCGAATGCCACTCGTAATAAGATTCAGAATGCAGCAACAGACGGAAATATTTTTGTGAATGATATTCCGGTAAAATCAAATTACAAAGTAAAACCTTTTGATGTGATTACGATTATGTTATCGCATCCGCCTTTTGAAAATCGGGTAGATCCGGAAGACATTCCATTGGATATTGTGTATGAAGATGACGCGTTATTGCTTATCAATAAACCACCAGGATTGGTCGTGCATCCGGGACATGGTAATTACACTGGAACTTTGGTGAATGCTTTAGCATTTCATTTTGAAAATTTGCCAATGAACAGCAGTGAACGTCCGGGATTGGTTCACCGAATTGATAAAGATACTTCGGGGCTTTTGGTAGTTGCGAAAACAGAAGCTGCCATGACACATTTGGCCAAACAGTTTGAAGCTAAAACTACTGAACGTGAATACATTGCTTTAGTTTGGGGAAATGTTGCAGCGGACAGTGGCACAATTGAAGGAAACTTAGCAAGACATTTAAAAGACCGTATGCAGATGGCGGTTTTTGATGATCCTGAAATTGGAAAGCCGGCTATTACGCATTATAAAGTTTTGGAACGTTTTGGTTATGTGACTTTGATTTCCTGTAAACTGGAAACAGGAAGAACGCACCAGATTCGTGCGCACATGAAACATATTGGGCATCCGTTATTTAATGATGAACGTTACGGCGGTCATTTGATTTTGAAAGGAACGACTTTTACGAAATACAAACAGTTTATCGAAAATTGTTTTAAAGCTTTACCTCGTCAGGCGCTTCATGCGAAAACGCTTGGATTTGTTCATCCCAACACAGGAGAATTAATGCGTTTTGATACTGAATTACCAGACGATTTTAAAGAATGTATTGAGAAATGGCGTAACTACGTGAAATCGCATAATACTGACGATGAGAATTGATTTTTTTAGAAAATAGAGAATAGATTAAAGAATATAGAAAAAGCTCCTTGTTGGAGCTTTTTTGTTATTACATAATTTTTCATTCCAATTTTCTGTAGAGACGCACCGCAGTGCGTCTAACGTATTGTGGATATTCGTTGCGGAGACGCACTGCGGTGCGTCTCTACAGATATACGTTGTGTTGTAATATTTGGATTAAATATTTAACATCTTAATGATAAAAATTAATTCTTTATTTGTCCAGTTGAACCTGTTTCTGATGGAAGAAGTTCAAAAACAGAAGTAGGGGCAAGGCCTTGTTCGATTCTATGTGAAACGTAAAGAATACTTACGTTTGTTTCTTGTTTAATAGTATTGATTAACTGAATTACCAAATCAACATTTTCGTCGTCTAAGCCTTCTACAGGTTCGTCAAGGATTAATAATGGCGGATGTTTTAAAACGGCACGAACGATTAATCCAACTCTTTGTTGTCCGACAGAAAGATCAATGAAGCGTTTTTTACGCAAATGGGTCATTTCGATTACTTCCAGCCATTGCGTCACGATATTTTTCTGATGGGTTGTAGGTTCCGTGTAAAGTCCGATTTGGTCAAAGAAACCTGAAAGAATCATTTGTTCCAAAGTATGGCCTTTCTGAAACAAATCCATCATAGCAGTTGTGTAAATCCCGATTTGTTTTTTGATTTCCCAAACGCTTTCCCCGGTTCCTTTTTTTCTTCCGAATAAATATAAATCCTGTCCAAAACCTTTTGGATTGTCACCCGTTATCAAAGATAAAATAGTACTTTTTCCAGAACCGTTTGGTCCAATTAACTGCCAGAATTCGCCTTGTTTTATCGTCCACGAAATGTTGTCGAGAATCTTTCTTTCGTCGTAACTTACTGAAACATTTTCCAGTCTGATTAATTCATTGTCAGGAAAAGTATGAACTTCGGTTGCTTTTGGAATTGCCGTAGTATTTAAGGTTTTGAAATGATTTTCGGTTTTTTTAAATGGATGCAGTTCGAATGTATTGTCTTTAATCTGCGCTTTGTTGGGAACAAATTCCAGTACGTCAACGGTACGGTTTAAAAGCTGGATAATCGCAACATCATTTGTCAGATCTTTTAGAGAATCGGCTAAAATAACTCTTGAAGCCTGATCTAAATGATCAAAAGGATTGTCAAAAATGATGAAATCCGGTTTTTGATTGATACAGTATTTTAAAAACTCTTTTTTGCGTTCTCCGGATGAAAAGGTTCTTAGCTGTCTGTTTGAAGTAGTTGAGGCTTCTACACTGTCATATTGAAATTCTTTTTCAATGAATTTTTCGATCGCGATATCAGAGAATAATATTCCTTTCTGAGTGTTAAAAACGGCTAATTCTCCTGTTGCTTCGCCATTTAATATGTTGTCTATTAGTTTTTTCTTATTTACCTGATTTGATAAAAGTATATCCCAGTGCTGCATTGTAATTTTTATTTGTATTATTTTTTTGCTACTCCCGTTAGCTATCGGATTCACAGATTAAAGTGATTTTTTAGCCGCGAATTTCACTAATTTTCACGAATTATAGTTGATGAAAAATTTGTGCAAATTCGTGAAATTGCTTCGCCTGTTCGCTATCGCTCGGGTCGTGGCAACGCATTTTTTTTAATCCTTTTAATCTGTGAAATTTGTGGCAAAAAATTATTCTTTTTGTTGAGTTGTCATTTCGCGGTCGTTTCTGGACCATTCGCTCCACGATCCGACATATAATTTCGGAATCGGAAATCCGGCGTAATCCATTGCTAATAAGGTGTGACAAGCTGTAACTCCCGATCCGCAATGTACGATTATGTTTTCGTCTTTTTTATCTCCAATTACAGATTTGTATTTTTGAGCTAATTCTTCAGCAGGTTTAAAAAATCCGTTTTCGTCTAAATTTTCAGTTAGCGGAACATTAACTGCACCGGGAATATGTCCGGCAATTAAATCCAGTGGTTCTGTCAGTCCTTCAAACCTGTTTTTATCCCGAACATCGATTACAAGATTCTGATCGTTTTTACGGGCTTTTTCGACTTCTTCAATATCGGCTAATGGTAATTGCCATTCTTGAATTTGGTAAGTTGTTTTTGAGAATGTTTCAGTTCCCGAATTAGTTGGAAAACCCTTTTGTAATGCCGATTGATAACCGCCATTTAAAACCTGAATTTTTTCATGTCCAACGGCACGCATCATCCACCAGAATCTGGCAGAGAAATTAGAACCATTTTTATCATCGTAAACAATAATATGATCCGATGGTGAAATTCCTAAATTCGAAAGTGTTACTGCAAATTCTTCTACCGTTGGCAAAGGATGTCTGCCGCCATTTGCCGGATTTTCCGGAATCGAAGCCAAATCCTGATTTAAATCTACAAATCGCGCGCCTTTTAAATGTTCTTTTTGATAGACTTCAAAAGCATTTGAACCCGCTCTGGCATCAATTAAAATGATTTCAGAAGGATTTAATTTGTTTAATTCTTCAGCAGAAATTATGGGAGAAAGAGAAGTAGACATTTTTATTGTTTTTTAAATTGTTAATCGGCGAAAGCCTGACCATAAAAGATTAAAAAAGTATTGCTTTTTTTGTCGTATCGTAAACATTCCCAATTGTTGTAAGCGGCACTTGTGGCAAAACACAGCGTATTGGCCAGATTTGTTTTCGATACATTTTTGGCGAAACATCCCTCTTTTAAAATGAAATTATCATCTTTTGATATATCTGTAATTTTAACATATGAAGATTCTAAATAAGACTCTACGCTTTTTTCAAGATAATCTTCGTTACTAACCAAAAATTCATTCCCAAATTGATAATCTAATGTTCCAAAAGCATAGAAATTACAATTGGCATCTTTTAGGCCATTCACGACTTTTACATCTTTATACAATTCAGCATATGTCGAAGATTTTTCGTTGTAGAGTAAAATTGAAATTTTTTCATGCTCTTTGTCATAGACTATAAAAACAAAGTCATTGCTGTTTTCCTGAAACAGACTTCCTTTTGCAATAGAAAGTAATTCATAATTGAGATTTTTCCTGAAATAAGATTGTTGTTCTGCGTCTATTTTTTCAATCAGTTTATTATGAATATCCGAGAAAATCTTTTTTTCGGAAAGATGTTTTAAACTTTCTTTTTCTCTTTGTATACGATCACTGTCTTCAGGATTATCAAATGTAGAAACTTGATAATCTGTGGTTTCAGATTCGTTTTTTTGCTGATTGTTTCTGTTAAAGTTTCTTTTTGCTGATTGTCTTCTTTGTTTATTGTATCCTCTTGCTGTTTTGAGTTGCAGGAGATTATTAGTAATGTAAAAAGAATTAGGGCAATTTTATTTTTCATTCAATTTAAATCTTGTTGGTGGTATTTATAATAGTTTTATTAAATAATTAATAGTAAATGCAGACTATTCAAAAAGTCTGCATTGAATTTATTTTTTTGAATTACCAAGCCAGAGTAACGCGTTTAGGATCATTTGGCTTTGTGTTTTATTTTCAAATGTGTACGATAATGTTTTGTTGGTTCCGCCTTCATAATCAATATCATTATGTCCCATATTTACATACAGCATTTTGTATTTTTTATTAGTCCACACTACAGGATAATAACCGCTGTGCCAGATTTCATGCTGTTTTGGACCTGTTCCCAGCGGAAAACTGGATTCGTCTACAGCCAATAAAATTTCAATATCAGGATTTTTAGTTAAATCATTAGACCAGCGGTACCATTCGTTTGGAGCCGAACTAAAAGTCTTCGGCAGATTTTTAGTAACAGGATGCTGATTTTCTACTCTCAAAACCGCCGAAGTAGGTTTCCACGTATTACTGCCATATTCGCCAGATCCTAAAAAAGTATCGTGATACCAGTTCCAATCCTGATTATAACTCGAATTGTTCAGGGCAAAAGCAGCAAAATGAAATCCGATAAAACCACCGCCATTTTCCATGTATTTCTGAAAAGCCTCACGTTGTTCTTTCTTTTCGGGACGTGTGTCTAAAAATAAAACGACTTTATACTGCGCTAAAAACTTTGCGTTTAGATTGTCCCAATTGCTGGTCGAATCGTATTGAAAATGATTTTCTTCTGCCAGTTTCGGAAACCATTTATTAGCCTCGTGCACAAAGCTGATATGCGCCTGATCATTTTTGGCGGTATAAAAAGCAATGACTTTAAACTTGATTTTTTCCTTTTTATGCTGTGAAAATGCTGTGAAAGAAATTAAAAAAAGGGCAATAAGGATGCTTTTTTTAGCGATGTAGTACATCGGATTTAAATTTTTCATGGAAGCAGCTGAATTATTCCGGAATTTTTTCAATTAATATTTCGTTTTCTGCAGTGTCAAAATAAGTACAGGTCATTGCCACAATATCGACTCTCCATTTTGCAATGCCGCATTGTCCGGAATGATTACAGAAAGTCATATAATCGGTTTCGCCCTGCTGGTGTTTGACTAAGAATTCAATAAAAAGTTCTTTATTGACTGTGACAGCTACTGAAATCGGACTGTATTTTTCATCGGAAGTAACCGAATAGCCGTTTACGCCATAATATTCAACGTGCCCGTCATTTACAAAAGTATCGTAGCCTTTAACTCCCAATATGATTAAATCCTGTATATAATTTGGAAAATCAGCTCCACTTTTTACTTTAGAATGTGCTTCTTTGATTTGGTCGATTGTAAACATATTTATATAGTTTTTTAGGTTAGGTATTTTTAGCCACAAATTGCACGAATTTCCACGAATTAAACTTTTGTCACAGATTAAAGGATTAAAATGATTTAATCTGTGTTAATCTTTTAATCTGTGGCAAAATCAAAAAGAAATTAGTGCAAATTCGTGAATTGCTTCGCCTGTTCGCTATCGCTCGGGTCGTGGCAAACAAAAAAAATATTATTTCAAAAATACGATTAATGATTTTATAAACGCATCAAAAGATTCAATATGCGGTAAATGTCCCGTATTGGGAATTTCGACTAATTTAGAATTTGGAATTACTTTTTGGGTTTTTTTACCCAGTTCGGCATAATTTCCCATTGTTTTTCGGACTTCTTCCGAAACTAAAGGTTTGCCTATTGCGGTTTTATCTCTTGTTCCGATGATTAAAAGCGTTGGGCTTTTGATATTTTTAAATTCGTATAAAACAGGCTGTGTAAAAATCATATCGTACATTAAAGCAGAATTCCAGGCGACTTTAGAATAATCCGGCGCTGTTGTCCATCCGGCGCCCAGTTCGGCCCATTTTTGATAATCGGCGTTCCATTTACCATCATAATAGTTGGCCATCTGATATTTTTTAATGCCTTCGTAGTTTTGTTTTACTTCTGATTCGTACCACCAGTCAACCGGTTTGTAAGGTACGATTAGTTTCCAGTCTTCTAAACCAATCGGATTTTCGAGGATTAATTTTTCGGCTGTTCCAGGATACATCAAAGCAAATCTGGAAGCCAGCATTCCACCCATAGAGTGCCCTAAAACGGCTGTTTTGGTGATGCCCAGCTGATCCAGTAATTTTTTGGTGTTTTCGGCAAACTGCTGAAAGGAATATTGAAAATTATCCGGTTTTGATGATTTTCCAAAACCAATCTGATCCGGCACAATAACCCGGAAACCTTCTTTGGTTAAGGCTTTTATAGTAGTTTCCCAATAAGCACCATTGAAATTTTTTCCGTGAAGCAGGATAATGTTTTTCTGGTTGTAATGCTCCGGTTTAATATCCATATAAGCCATTTTGAGATTCTGGCGCTGGATGTTTAATTCTAAAAACTGAACGGGAAAAGGATATTCATAATTGCTTAAATTGATATCTAAAGGTTTTATTTTTTCTTCCTGCGAAAAGCAGAAAAGAGGCAGTAAGAGTATCAGGAGTTTTATGATTTTCATTCTGAATTGCATTTTGGGGTTAAGAATTATAAAATTACCGCTCTCTATTTTGAAAAACAACAATTCAACTCTTAAAGTTATCAGAAAAAAGCCTGAGTTTATTTTTTAAGTGTTACAACCCTTTGCGGGTAAGGAATATCGATGCCTGCTTCATCAAAACGTTTTTTAATGCTTTGCAGCAAGTCGCAGTACATGACAAAACCGTCTGTTGAATTTTTGGCCCAGGCCCAGGCTTTTATGGTAACGCTTGAATCGGCTAAAGCCACCACTCTGGCAATTACCAAAGGTGTTTTTTGTTTTTTATTTTCGGCGGTTCTGGTATCAATAAAAAGAGGATGTTTTGCGACTTCTTCCTGCATAATGGCCAGCGCTTTTTCGATATCAGATTCGTAACCAATGCCAATTTCGATTATTTTACAGCACTTGGTGTCGTGCATATTGGTATTCACAATAATCTGATTGCTTATCAGGGCGTTAGGGATAATGATCCGGTTGTTTTCGGCATCTTTTAAAACAACCTGTCTCAGGTTAATGTCTTCGACGGTACCGACAAAATTATTAATGGTAATTTTATCGTTGATACGGAAAGGTTTAAAAATCACGAGAAATATACCGCTGACAATATTACTTAGAGCCTGCTGGGAAGCTAAACCGGCAATTAAGGAAATAACTCCGGCACCGGCCAGAAAAGAATGTCCTATAATTTTGAATTCAGGAATCTGGATCAGGGCAAAGGCAAAACCCAGAATGTAAATTACAGTAATGATTAAATGTTTAAGAAATTTAAAGCCGGTTACATCGTATTCTTTCTGACTGAGTTTTCGATATAAAAAATACCGCAGAACACGGTCTGTAACAGCACCAAGGAGAATAGTTGTAATGGCTATGACGGCAATAAAAATGCCGATTCTGAAGTCTTTTATATAATCAATCATAGCTTTGTTTTTAATGATAAATAACCGATTCGATCAGCCATTTACCGTTTACTTTTTTCAGGTTGAATTCGATGGGTAAAACAATATCCTGATTGGGTGTAACTATAATCTGGGCAGTCGAAGCGGTTATTTCTTTTTCAAAATAAACAGCATTTTTTTCTTTATCCAGAAATCTGGCTTTTTCCTTATCCGGAAGGCTTTTTTTCATCTTTTTAACTGTTTCCAAAAGCATCTGGTTATCATTGTTCAGAATCAGGAATTCTTTTGCCGTTTCGGCATCAAAATGATTTGTGGCTGCTAAATAGGCCTGAACGGTTTCTTTAGGAGACTTCATTTCATCTGAGGTTTTGCAGCTTGCAAAAAGAAGCAGTATGGTGAATAAAGAAATAAAATGTTTCATTTAGGATATCGTTTATAATCCGACAAAATCATCACTTTTAGGAAAAATGCTCAATGCCTGAATGGCAATTTCGGGTGTTGGAGAAGCCAGTTTTCGAAGTTTGGTATCCATCCAGGCGCCGTCTACAGTAATGGTAGCGCATAAAGTGTCGTCTTCTCTTCTAAACTCGTGTATGATTGACCAGCGAGAGGCATCGGCTTTCATTTTGGAAGTTTTGGTATGGATAAAAATTTTATCTGAAAGTTTTAGTTCTTTTCGGAAAACACATTCTTCCCTGAATAAAACCGGACCAAAACCCTGGGTCTGCATAACTTTTAAAGTTAGTCCTAATTCCTCAAGGATTTCGATACGATGCTGTGCACCAAAATCATAATAAGCACTGTGACGAACATGAAAATTAGGGTCAAGGTCTGACCAGCGAAAAGATATTTCTTTTGTAAATGAAGCCATTTTGTAATTGTAATTTTAATTGAAAACCGAAATTACGAATAAAAATGTAAATTATTTATTGGAAAAGTTTAAAGTATAATCTGAAATTCTAATAACCCCGATCTGAATATAAGTTGAATTTCTGAAATGAAATTTCGCCAAAGTCTTTAGCGGTTGTCAGTTTTTCAAAATCAACTATTAAAGCCTCTGCGTCAGGATCAGAGCTTGGGTTTAGAATGTAATTGACATAATGGTCTTTGTAGAGATACCAGTTTTTTTTGGTTTTATTATATTTAAAAGTAATGATTTGTTCCCAGTGATGTCCGCCAGAGATGCGGTGCTCGATAGAGAAAAATCCGTTTTTAATTACAATTTTGTCAAAAGGATCGCCAAATACACCGCCACAGTCTATACAGTATACTGCATTTTCATTTTTATAAGCCAATTTATAACTGTTGTCATTTTGTCCCAGGAGTAACAACAAAGATCTTTTGTCCGGTTTTCCGGCATTCATATTAGAGGTGGTCTCTTCAGAAATTTTACGCAGGACTAAAATATAATCTGCTGTTTTATCCAGATTTAAATTTCCTTTTGTGACAGAGATGGCTTCATAACCTTTAGGAATAAAAGTTTTTAGATTAGGATCAATAATTTTTACAGCCTTATTGAAAGTTTCATGTTTACGGACTTTTGATACTGTTTTTTGCTGACCACAGATTTGGTTCAAACCTGAAATTAAAACCAATAAGCAGATTATTGACATTCTCATCTTTTAAAGACTTTCCTGATTGTCCCATTCGTACTCTATTTTGTTTATTCTCATATAATAAGGGATGAGAAATAAAATTTCTAACCTTAAGGAGAAATTACCGTTTGCTGTGCTAAACGGAAGAATAAACATGGAAGCAATACAAATCGCTGCACCAATGACGGCATCTATTTTGGCAATCATAATAGCGTTTGGCTTTTCAAACCAAAGAGAATAGGCTGCAAAACCTTTCAAGAGTATTAATGCCACAATAAAGATCCCAACTATCGAATAGGGTGTCTCACTTGAAAAGCCGTAAAAAGATAAGTTTATATTGGGAATAAAAAGACCGGCAATAAGTGAAGCTATAGCTCCGGCGCCTAAAAGCATAAAAATCCAGCAGCATGTTTTCATCCACCAGGGCAGAAGTTTTCTTCTTTTAATAGCCGGGTTTTCAAATTCGTTAAAATGGCTGTCTGATTCCGGGTTCATTTGGTTTAGTTTTTAGTTAGTTGTTCTTAGATTCAGCAGGCTGGACTTTTATCATGACAGTACCGCTGATGATATCATGAAGGGCTCTTTTTTTATCACTTGAAAAAATGGTTAAAACTGAAAACCATCCGAGCAGCAGTTTAAAAAAATAGCGGACAAACGCCTGAAATATAGTGATAGATTGTGTTTCATCGTCACTTTTCCGAATACGGATGCCTTTTATGTTGTTGCCAATAGTTCCTCCAAAAGCGGTACAGACAGGCTCGTATAAAAATAAGAGGATCAGCAGGACCGCTCTCAGCCAGCTTGGGACATTTTCAAAACCGGATAACACATCTGAAAATACAATCATACAGGCAATAAGTAAAACAGAATCAATAAAAACCGACTGGATTCTTTCGATTATAAAAGGATATTTTTCGTTCATTTTTTTTCGACGAATATACTTATTTTCAGAATTCCTTTTTAGTATTTAGTTTTTTTACGATCCACGGAAGCGTAAGTCCTTGTCCGATAAGGGTTATTAATACAACCGCAACCGAAATAAATATAATTGCATTTCGTTCCGGAAACGGACTGCCGTCTTCAAGGGTTCTGGGAAGCCCGATGGCAATGGCAAGGGAAACGATCCCCCGCATGCCAGACCAGCTTAAAATAATACTGTTTTTAGTGTCCAGCAGCGCGTGTTCGCTTATTTTTCTTTTTCCTTTGCCATTTTGAAATGCTTTTTGAAGGTTGATTTTCTGAAGAAAAATTCGAACCATCCTGATCAGCAGGGCTACGATAGTAATAATGAGTGCATATCCAATGTAAGGCAGTATCATTCCGTTTTCAATGTCTTCTAATACATACCTGAAATTAAGCCCAATTAAAATGAAGATTAATCCGTTTAACAGAAAAATGATAACATCCCAAAGGTTTCGGGAATTGTTTTTTAAACTTTCCGGGAATATCTTATTACTGAAACGGGCAATGGAGAGGCCTAAAATTACTACAGCAATAACACCGGATACATGCAGATGCTCAGCAACCAGATACGTAACAAAAGGCATTAAAAGCATAAAACTGATGGTTACATTTACGTTTTTATGAACCCTGTTTAAAATAAAGGCAAGTATTTTAGATAATACAAATCCAACCAGAAAACCGCCTCCTAACAAAAACAGAAACTGAAGGGTGGCTTTCCAGATAATAAATGAAGATCCCATAACGGCTGCTACCGCAAAACGATAAGCCACCAGTGCAGAAGCATCGTTTATAAGACTTTCTCCTTCTAAGATAGTAAGTGTTTTATGCGGCAGATGTAATCCTTTGGTGATGCTAATAGCCGCCACGGCATCAGTAGCCGAAAGAATGGCACCTAAAACAAAGGCTAACGGCCATGTCATACCCGGAATGATAAAATAAGCTACTACGGCAATTCCGGCAGCGGTCATAAAAACCAGTGAAACAGCTAAAGTTCCAATAGTATTGATGTTGGTTTTGAAATCTTTGGGCGAAATATTAAACGAAGCATCATATAAAAGCGGCGGCAGAAATATCAAAAAGATGATCTCGGGATTGATCTCAATCTCGGTCATAGTAGGAATAAAACCGATGCCCACACCTACTATTACAAGCAGAATGGGGTAGGGTAATTTGGCTTTATCAGCGAAGGCAGATAATCCGATAACAATGGCAAGTATAAATATGATAATGCTGTAGTTTTCCATTTTTAAAGTTTAGGAAATAAGAGTAAAAACTGTAAACTGATATTTTAAGGCTGGCTTTCTTCTCCGTTATATAAATCCAAAATGGAAGTATTTTCAAATTGATGTTTTTTTTCTTTCATCTTAAATGTTCTTGAGACTGGAGAACTGTTTTCGTCCATTGTATTGATTTCTGTTATTGTTGTTTGGCCTTTTTCATGATCGTCAGTACTTTCAATACGTTCACCGGCACCACCAGAATAAGATGACATATAGATAAGTACAAGATCTTTTCCTGAATATTTAAACTTGGACAAAATCATATTATGCGGACTACCGAATAGATAAATACGAAGTGCTCCTTCTTCTATGGAAATATCTTCCTTGTCGTATAGTTTAAAATCGTATTCATTATATTCTACTGGCATCGTAACATCAGAAACTTTATCCAGGCGATATGATTTGTCTGCGTTTTGCAAAAGAATCAGCATTGGTCTTTTGGCGGTTTGAACTTCTTTGTGTTTCAGGACTAATACTATGTCTTTTAAGCCGTCATTATTTAAATCGCCTTCGGTTTTATATTGAATTTCATAAATGTTAAGCACAGGAAGAAAATCTTCTGGTTTTTTTCCTGTTTCGGGATAAGTAACATCAGGTTCCTCAGGATCATTTTCTTCATATTCTTCGCCATTTTCTTCAAATTCTTTATTGGCTGGAAGACTGTCTGAAACGGTAACATTTTTTGAAATATTGTCTTTTTCTTTTGTATTGCAGGATTGTATGGTAAAAATTAATAAAACGGAAAAAAGAAGTATAACGTTGTTTTTCATCATTGTTTTTATTTTCAAATATAAATTGTTTCAGTCAGGGTTCTAAGAAATAGCGGATACTAAATAAACGGGTTTTATTTTTCATTTAATTGCTTTTCCAGATTTTGAATCTCAGAAGGTCCGCTCATACTTTTGTTAAGAATAACACCGTTCCCGTCTGCCAGAAAATGCCAGGGTATTCCAAGTAACTGACTGCCGTAAAGTGCTCGTAAATCAGCATCCAGTTTTTCATTTGCCCTGATGTGATAACCTTCTAAGTTGTAGAAATGAGCCATATCACGCCACTGTTTTTCCCTGTTTTCTTTGTCTATGGAAATGTAAACCATCGTGATATTTTTAGACTTTAGTAATTCATACAGTTTAGGGTTGTCTTTGAATTCGGCTTTGCAGGGACCGCACCAGGTAGCCCAGATGTCTACATAAAATTGTTTTCCGTTCAGGTTTTTCAGCAGATCTTTTACAGAATTAGCTGTTGTGTTTTCTGTAAATTTTACTTTTTCGTTTAAAGGTTCTTCCTTCTTTTTGTGAAATGTAATAATGGGAATAATCACGGGATCAACAAAATGGGTATAGGGACTTGAAGGATATTCTTTTTTAAATTGTTCAAAGAGCGTGATCAGTTCCTGTTCGTAATTATTACTGATTGCTTCATAATAAATATAGGCTGCAAAATAATATTCCAGCGCCGGACTTTTCAAATGTTTTTTTGCGTAGTTTATTTTGTGAGTATGTGTAAGTCCCTGTCTGCCTATTTCTGTGAGCGCTGCGATAGAAACGCCGTCCAGAATTAATTCATTATACCGTAAATAATTTTCGATATAAAAATAGAACCAAGGAGAACTTAAAAGCTGCGGATTTGTTACGGGATTTGATTTAAAAATTTCCTCCCAGAGTTCGCTGTATTGTGCTTTGTCAAGGGTATTGGTATTTCGTGCCTGATTTAAATAATTGATAAAGGCAAAACTTCCCAGTGCACCTTTATAAAAATAATCTCTGTCAGACTGTACAAGATTGTAAAAATCTTTAGAAATGATTTTGTCTTTTAATAACTTTTGAAAGCCGGCAATTTCGAGTTCTTGCTGCTGTTTTATTTTTTGTTTTATGAGCGAGGCAATACTGTCATTTTTGTAGTTTTTTGTTTGAGTTTCAAAATGACCATCGCCGGTAATCATATTTCGGGTTGGAATTTGATTGTACAAAGTCTGTCCTTTTTCGTTTTTGGAGGTGATTTTAAATTGTTTTTCGGGAATTTCAGTATTAATAGCTACTTTATAAACCATTCCGGGCTCGATGATTAAAGTTCCGTATGATTTGTATTTATGCGACAAATCAATGAAACAAACCTTATCTGTTTTTAAGCTGATTTGAAAATTACCAAGCGAATCAGGCTGCACAGAATCAGTGAATCCAAAGTAGTCTATTCCGTTAATAGGTAAGGTGTATTCGATTACTTCCGGGATTTTTCCTGTAATTTTTCCTGTAATAATGCTATTGTTTTTAATCTGACTTACTGCCAGCAGAGGAAACAGAACTAATAAAAGGAATGTATAGGATTTCATTGCTCGTATTTTAAAAGTTTTGGTTATTTCAAATATATATTTTTTAAGTGATAAATTAGGGTGTTTATGAAAATTAAGAGGTAAATAATGACATGTAAAACAGTACTATGCCATGATTGTCAGGTATGGAAAATGTCATGTTGTCAGATGATTTTTAGTGTGCCAATAACAAAACTGACAAATTACTTTGGTTTTTTATATTGGCACAAAGATTGACTTATGCCACGTGAGTTATAAAATTTAAATCAAAATTAAATATATAAAAAATGGGTAAAATAATCGGAATTGACTTAGGTACGACGAACTCTTGTGTTTCTGTAATGGAAGGTAACGAAGCAGTTGTTATCCCTAACGCAGAAGGAAAAAGAACTACACCATCTATCATCGCTTTTGTTGAAGGTGGAGAAATTAAAGTAGGTGATCCTGCAAAAAGACAAGCAGTAACGAATCCTACAAAAACGATTGCTTCTATTAAACGTTTTATGGGACACACTTTTGCTGAAACTCAGGATGAGGCAAAAAGAGTTCCTTACAAAGTAGTAAAAGGTGACAACAATACGCCACGTGTGGATATTGACGGTCGTTTATACACTGCTCAGGAGTTGTCTGCAATGACACTTCAAAAAATGAAAAAAACTGCTGAAGACTATTTAGGTCAAACAGTAACTGAGGCAGTTATTACAGTTCCTGCTTACTTTAACGATGCGCAACGTCAGGCTACTAAAGAAGCTGGTGAAATCGCTGGTCTTAAAGTTATGCGTATCATCAACGAGCCAACTGCTGCTGCACTTGCTTACGGATTAGATAAAAAAGGAAACGATCAAAAAATTGCTGTTTACGATTTAGGTGGAGGTACTTTTGATATCTCTGTTCTTGAATTAGGAGACGGTGTATTTGAAGTATTATCTACAAATGGTGATACTCACTTAGGTGGTGATGATTTTGACCAGGTAATTATTGACTGGTTAGCTGACGAATTCAAATCTGAAGAAGGTATTGACTTACGTTTAGATCCAATGTCATTACAGCGTTTGAAAGAAGCTGCTGAGAAAGCTAAGATTGAATTATCATCTTCTGCTGAAACAGAAATCAACTTACCATACGTAACGGCTACTGCTTCTGGACCAAAACACTTAGTGAAAAAATTATCTAGAGCTAAATTTGAGCAATTATCAGATGCATTAGTAAAACGTTCTATGGAGCCAGTTGCTAAAGCATTAAAAGATGCAGGTTTATCTACATCTGATATCGACGAAGTAATCCTTGTTGGAGGTTCTACCCGTATGCCAAGAATCGCTGACGAAGTGGAGAAATTCTTCGGTAAAAAAGCGTCTAAAGGTGTTAACCCTGATGAGGTTGTGGCTATTGGAGCTGCTATTCAAGGTGGAGTTTTATCTGGAGATGTAAAAGATGTATTGTTACTTGACGTAACACCTCTTTCTTTAGGTATCGAAACTATGGGTGGTGTATTGACTAAATTAATCGAGTCTAACACAACTATCCCAACTAAAAAATCTCAAGTATTCTCTACTGCTGCTGATTCTCAACCATCTGTTGAAATCCACGTATTACAAGGAGAAAGAGCAATGGCTGCTGATAACAAAACTATCGGTCGTTTCCACTTAGATGGTATCCCGCCAGCACCAAGAGGAGTTCCTCAAATCGAAGTAACTTTCGATATCGATGCTAATGGTATCATTAAAGTTTCTGCAACTGACAAAGGAACAGGAAAATCTCACGATATCCGTATCGAAGCTTCTTCTGGTTTAACAGCTGAAGAAATCGAAAAAATGAAAAAAGATGCTGAAGCTAACGCTGATGCTGACAGAATCGCAAAAGAAAGAGCTGAGAAATTGAACGAAGCTGATAGTACTATCTTCCAAACTGAATCTCAATTGAAAGAGTTAGGAGATAAATTAACAGACGATCAAAAAACAGCTATCGAATATGCTTTAACTGAATTGAGAATGGCTCACCAGTCTCAGGATCTTGACGCAATCCAAAAAGGATTAGACAATGTAAATGCAGCTTGGAAAACAGCTACAGAAGCTATGTACGCTCAAGGTGGTGAAGGACAACAAGCTGCTCCACAACAAGAGCAGTCTTCTGGAGATAACGTTGAAGACGTTGAATTCGAAGAAGTTCGCTAGAATTGATTAACATCAATTAACAATAAGTGATAAACCGCTGGAAACTTAATGTTTACAGCGGTTTTTCTTTTTTCGTTTTTATTGTTTCTGCTCTTTTTTAATCGTTTTTCATCATATATTTGTACCACATTTGCACCGGCACTTAAATGGAGACAAAGTGTCTCTTATGCATACTTATTGTACCTTAATAAAGGGAAATAGACGATGAAAAGAGAAAAATAAAGAATGTATTTCTGTGTGGGAGAATTGTTGCCCCAAAAGAATGGCTTCTGTATACGGAAAAATTCCTTCAGTTAATCTGGGAACCTACCTTCTAGGGATTGATCGGAAAATCATTGCCGAGTTGCTTGCCATTTTCCACAGCATGCCGGAATCTGAAAGTGCACTGAAGAAAAAAATATACAGACTTGAAAAAGAAGAGTGCTATTCCATTAGCGAAATAGCTGAGAGATTTCAAATATCTGAAGATTCTGTCTACAGCCATATCCGGAAATATTCAATACCAACCAGACAGAGCGGAAAGTATGTAAATGCTCCAATGGAAATTGATAATTTGTATAACAGAAATGATTTTGTATGAAACAATTACTGAAAACCAAGGCAACTGTGCGTCTTCGAAAAGCAGAAAACAAAAATGAATGGTATGTTTATATAGAAAGCTATCCTGTTGAGGTTTACGGAAAGAAAACTCCCCAAAGAATCCGCGAATATATAAACAGATCGGTAACAACAGTGGAGTGGGACAAAAAAAGAACCGCCCGAACGGATGTAAAGGGAACAAAATCCTACAAACCGAAGCGCAACGATAACGGAATAATAATGTGCAGAAGCGATAGCGACCGTGAAATAATGCTGTATGCCGACGGAATCCGTAAAGTTCAGCAGAAAGAATATGATAATAGAGATCTCTACAGTGATGCTGAGAATATATTAGTTGAACAGAAAGAAAAAGGGCAGGAGGATTTTATTAAATACATTGCAGATTTGGCGGCTAAAAGACACGCTCGAAGTTCAAAATCTGTACAGATCAATTGGAAGCGGACTAAAGAATTTTTAAAAAGCTATTCAGGAAACAGCCTGATATTTTCTCAGATTGACTACAGAATGGCACATGATTTTAAACTGTTTTTATTAGCTGCTCCTCTAGAAGGAAATAGAAAAGGAACCATTTCCAGTAACACTGCGGGAGCTTATTTTTCCATATTTAAAGCGGCTTTGAAACAGGCTTTTATCGACGGATATTTAATTGTTGACTTATCTTCAAAAATAAAAGGCATCCCGGAGCAGGAATCAAGGCGTGAATATCTCACCATTGAAGAATTGAATGTACTGGCATCAACAGCATGTGAAAAAGATGTCCTTAAAAGAGCGGCACTTTTCTCAGCGCTTACAGGACTGAGACATTCCGACATTCAGAAGCTCCGCTGGAAAGAGATAATTTTGGAAGAGGGTATTGCCAGACTTCACTTCACGCAGAAAAAGACAAAGAGTGTAGAATATATGCCTATTTCTGAGCAGGCTCTTCAGCTCTGCGGAGAACCGAGGCTTCCCCGGCAGCTTGTTTTTGAGGACTTAACAGACATAACGTGGATTTCACGCCCTCTAAAAAAATGGGTTGAATCGGCAGGCATAAAGAAAAATATTACCTTCCATTGCTTCCGCCATACATTTGCAACATTGCTGCTGTCGAGCGGGACAGACATTTATACGGTCAGTAAAATGCTGGGGCATACCAACCTAAAAACTACTGAAATCTACGCAAAAGTGGTCGATGAGAAGAAAAACAGAGCTTCGCAGGCAATACAATTGGAATCTTTAAAGAACAAGCTACAATGAAAATAAAGTACTTCGAATATATTGCAGTTTACCTGTCTGCGTTTTTGTCGGCATAATCGAAAGACTGGTGTTGCTGGAAAAAGATGCTGATCAAAGAGAGCGAACAACTGTTAACTAATCCCCCTTGTATATTGCATTTCTTACTATTTTTTTGGTTGTGCGCCACGGATTCTGCCATGAACTTTTTATGTTTTTTTATGCATATTGAAAGATCCAGAATGCTTGACACCTTATTTAATAATCATCGAAATGATTCAAATTGATAGAAATGCAAAGTTAATGATTTTATAGTGATAAACGAGAAAAGGGATTAAGTTAAAGCTGAATTCATTAAACAGTATTTGTTTGATTGACTTTTATGGGATAAAAGATATCAAGTTAAATAGAGATTAGAGAAAATAACTAAATCGAATGTTTAATTTATATCGTAAATTTTGGTTGCATTTTATAATCTGCAACATGTTTAAATACAATTGAATAAGTTGTTTAGGTAATTTTATTGATAGAAATCAAATAAAAGTAAGAACCATGAAACATTTTTATTTATTAGTATTTTTAATGGTGTTTGTAATACCGTTTAAATTTTATGCTCAGGAGAACTTACCCAAACCTGATCCGCAGTTCAAAGGAAAAGTTGAAGAAACCTATAAAACTTCAAAGGCCGATCCTGCGCTTTTTTCTTCAGTTAAAGCTCCAAAAGGAGCTCCCAATATTCTGCTGATACTGATTGATGATATTGGATTTGGAGCATCCAGTACTTTTGGAGGGCCTATCTATACGCCAACATTAGATCAGGTTGCAAAAAATGGTTTGGCTTACAATAGGTTTCATACAACTGCTCTCTGTTCTCCAACTAGAGCATCTTTATTGACAGGTCGAAATCATCATGTTGCATCAACAGGCAATATTATTGAGCTTGGAACTGGTTTTCCCGGTTATACGGGAATAATTCCCAAAAGTACTGCGACGATTGGGCAGATACTTCGTGAAAACGGCTACAGCACTTCATGGATTGGAAAAAATCATAATGTAGCAGATAATGTGACCAGTATAGTCGGCCCTTATCAGGGAAGGCCAAATGGATTAGGATTCGATTATTTTTATGGATTTATGGGAGGAGAGATGGATCAATGGTATCCAACTTTATACGAAAACCAGAACCCGGTAATGGAAACACCATCGCCGGAATCGGGATATAATCTGACCCACGATCTTGCCGATAAGGCAATTTCCTGGATGCGCTATCAGAATTCAATAGCTCCAGACAGACCTTTTTTCTTGTATTTTGCGCCTGGTGCGCTGCATGCTCCTCATCAGCCTCCAGCAGAATACATAAAAAAGTATAAAGGAAAATTTGATCAGGGCTGGGACAAAGAGCGCGAGATAATTTTTGCACAGCAGAAAAAAATGGGAATTATTCCTGCCAACACTAAACTTACTCCGCGTCCCGAAGAAATGCCATCATGGGACAGCTACGATGCAGAGGCTCATAAACTAATGGCAAGACAGATGGAAACCTATGCGGGATATGGAGAATATGCCGATATTGAAGTGGGAAGGATTATCGAAGCAATCAAGGCTTCGGGAGAACTTGATAACACTATGATTATTTACATTATGGGAGATAATGGTTCAAGTGCTGAAGGAAGCTTAGTAGGTTCTGCAAATGAATTATTGAACCTAAACGGGGTTAATCCGACCATTGAAATGAGCATGAAATTTTATGATGACTGGGGAAGTGCCAGAACATCACCGCACATGGCAGTAGGATGGGCTTGGGCAATGAGCACACCATTCAGATGGACAAAACAGGTTGCTTCGCATTTTGGAGGGACAAGAAACGGAATGGCTATTTCATGGCCGTCTCATATAAAGGCAAAAGGGCAGATGAGAACCCAGTTCCATCATGTGAATGATATCGTTCCGACTATTTTAGATGTAACTGGCATAAAAGCGCCAGATTATTTCGACGGAATTAAACAGCTTCCAATGGATGGAATAAGTATGGCATATACTTTTGCTGATAATGGAGACAAAGCTAAAAACCCAAAAACTACGCAGTACTTTGAAATGTTCGGACATCGTGCCATTTATCAGAACGGCTGGATGGCTTCAGCTTTTCATAACCGCATGCCTTGGGTAAATGCTGGAACTGTGCCTTTTGAAAAAGACAAATGGGAACTGTTTAATTTAGAAGAAGATTTTAGCCAGGCTGTAGATTTATCATCTAAAAACCCGGAAAAATTAAAAGAACTGCAGAAAGTTTTTGATGCCGAAGCAAAGAAAAATAATGTTTATCCTTTAGATGACAGGTTTGCGGAGCGTACAGATGTAAGCCTTCGTCCCAGCTTTATAGAAGGAAGGGACAGCATCACGTTTTATCCAGGAGCAGTGCGTCTACTTGAAGGTTCTGCACCCAACATGAAAAGCCGTTCTCACAGCATAAAGGCTAATCTTGTAATACCGCAGAAAGGAGCTGAAGGTGTTATACTGGCTATGGGTGGTGGTACTGCAGGATTCTCCCTGTATGTGAAAGATAATAAGCTGACGTATTTTTATGATTGGTTTAAATTTAAGGATTATACTATTACAACAGATAAACCATTACCCTCTGGTAAAGTAGATGTTAGAATGGATTTCAATTACAGCGGAGCAGGTATGGGAAAAGCTGCAGACATTGTGCTGTATGTAAATGGAAAGAAAGCAGGTTCAGGACATTTAAATGATACTGTGCCTGGGCGTTTTGGACTAGATGGGATGGATGTCGGAATGGATTTAGGGGCCCCTGTGAATGAAGCATACAAAACACCGTTTGCATTTACAGGCGAAATAAAAGATGTTACCATTATATTGAAATAAATATCATTTTCTGCAAAAGAATAAAAAGACTGTTTAAATATTTTAAGCAGTCTTTTTTTTTAAAAACTTTCAATAGAGATTTTTTCAGTCTTAAATCTTGTGCGGTACTTTTGGAGGCAGCACCATTTATTTCTTGAGCACTGTTTGTATAGCTTCCAAAAGCTCATGCTGCTTAAAAGGTTTAGGGACATATCCGTTCATGCCGGCATCCAGGCATCGGTGACGCTCTCCGGCAAGGGAATGTGCAGTCATTGCGATAATAGGAATAGAGTTCTTCATTTCTTTTCGTATATATTGCGTGGTCTTGTAGCCGTCTTGAATAGGCATCTGCAGATCCATAAGCATTAGGTCATATTCTCCATGCGTAAGGAGTTCAATACCCTGTCTTCCGTTCTCGGCTATATCAAGTTTAAATCCAAATCCTTCTATTACGTTCTGGGCCAGTTTCTGGTTGAGATAGTTGTCCTCACACAGCAGTATGCTGAGCCTGCCTAGGTCATTAAAGAGCTTTGCTTCAGGCAGACTGGTTTCCAAGACAGCTTTTTTATAAGATAATGTGAAGTAAAACTCTGATCCGCTTCCTTCAATGCTTTTTACCTGAATATTTGAATTATGCAGTTCTACAAGCTGCTTGACGATATTAAGGCCAAGTCCTGTACCTCCGAATTTTCTGGTTGTACTCTCTTCAGCCTGGGTAAAACGTCCGAAAATAGTATCAAGATGCTTCTGGGATATGCCGATGCCGGTATCTTTCACAATAAAGCGTATCAGACAGCTGTCATCTGTTTCTTCTGTTTTTTTTACAGAGATAGTGACTTCTCCCTCCATGGTGAACTTAAGGGCATTGCCGGCAAGATTTACCAGTATCTGGTTCAGCCTGCCCGGGTCACCGGAAATTATTTCAGGAAGCGCGGCATCCAGATATAGATTAAATTCTACTCCGTCATGTACTTTTACCCTTAAAAGGTCGTAGACATGTTTTAATGTTTTCTTCAGATCAAAAGGGCGCTGCTCCAGGGTCAGGCTTCCTGATTCAATTTTAGACAGATCCAGGATGTCGTTGACAATGATCATAAGATTATCTCCCGCAATCTTTACATCTTTAACAAAATCAAGCTGCTGCTCATCCAAACTGGTTGCAGACAGGAGTTCTGTAAAACCAATAACTGCATTGAGAGGTGTGCGGATCTCATGGCTCATATTGGCGAGGAAATTCTCTTTAGCCGCTACGGCACGGTCAGCTATCTTTTTCTGCTGTGTAAGCTCGCTGTTTTTAGTGCCTAATTCCAGAGTGTTGATTACGTGGCGAGCCACAATATTAAGCGCATTGCGCTGATTTTCATTTAATGTTCTGGGCTCGTGGTCTACTGCGCATAAAACCCCAATAACATATCCGTCGGGAGTTGTGATGGGCATTCCGACATAAAACCTAATATTATGGCCTCCTTTTACATTGGGGTCATCTTTGAAACGTTCATGAAGCAGGGTGTCGGGAATCTCTACCATTTTGGAATCCATGATCGTGTAACGGGAAAAAGTAATTTCGCGCGGTATTTCGGAAATGTCGAAACCAATTTTGGATTTGAACCACTGGCGGTTTTCGTCGATAAAGGAGATATAAGCTATCGGAGTGCCGCAGATGTACGAAACAAGTGCAGTAGCATCGTCAAAAACCTGGTCAGGAAGTGTATCGAGTATATTATAGCGCTTTAAGGCATTAAGGCGTTCAGTTTCATTGTGCGGAACCGGCGTTGGGGAAACAGTCATGATAAAAAATAAATGTATTGCAAATAAGGGGAGCGTAAGAACGTTTTGAAAATAAATGTACATAATATATTTATCATCGGTATTATTGGTGCTGACTTTTTAAATTTAAAGGCTTTTATACGCTGTATAGAATGGCATTGGAAGATATTTCTGATACCAAAAAAACATAATTCTGTTGCAGAGATGCCTTGCAACAAAATGATTTTTGCCTCAGTTGAAAAACAATTAAAAATCGAAGTTATGAGAGCGAAAGATTAGAGAAAATAATACCATGATAAAACATCTTTAAATGAGATTTCATTATTTGCCTTTCTAAAGCATTTGAAAATAATTTAGTGTATTTCATTCTGCTGTCAGATTAAATCAAGTATGCGCAAAAGCATTCTTGGAGAAGACTCCAATTTTTTTTGCTGCATCAGTTTACGACCGCATCAGTCTGAATGTTAATTTTATCAGAAACCTTGTTTTTAACAACACTCGGTATCTCAATATTAAAATCACTCGCATTTACAGTAAAAGCAGATAAAATATTAATGCCATTTGCAGATTTGCGAATTCTTGCTGTGGCTTTTATATCCTTTGATTTTCCGTGAAGTTCCAGTTTTCCATTTATGGTAAAAGCTTTAAAATCTGCAGTTAAGCTGTTAAGATCAAATCCATCTATTCTTCCCTTAAATACTGCTTTTGGATATTGGCTGCTTTCCATATAATTCTCATTAAAGTGTTCTTCCATTAAAGCGACCTTAAATTGAAAACCTTTCATAAGGGCTAAACTCGCAATTTCTCCTGTTGCAGGATTCAATACAAAAGTAACATTCTTATTTACCGCCTTGACTTCTTCAAAAGAAGGAACAGAAGCTTCAAAAGTTACTTTTCCTGATTTACTGATCATTTTTTCTTGTGAGATGCCCATTGAGTAAACACATAACAATATAATGAGTATGATTTTTTTCATGATTTGTCTTTTAATTTTTTATAAAATCATTCTGTTTGTTCGGCTTTTATTTTAAAACTGCAATAATTTGAACCTTGACTGTATTATCCAGTTTATATTTGATAAGGGCAGGAATTGGAATGCTAAAATCACTCGCATTTACCTCAAAATCAGAAATCAAAGTAATTCGGGAGCCCGATTTTGTAATTTTTGCATCGGCATTTATATCCCTGGATTTTCCATGCACTTCCAATTTTCCTTTTATGATGTAATCTTTATAATCCTCTGTCAGCTTTTTGATGTCAAAACCTTCAATTTGTCCTCTAAAAATGGCTTTTGGATATTTGTCGGTTTCCATATAATTTTCATTAAAATGTTCTTCCATTAATGCCATTTCAAATTGAAATCCTTTCATCAAAGCCAGACTTGCTACTTCACCTGTTGCGGGATTTAAAACAAAAGTTACATTAGTGTTAGTTCCTGCAACCGGCTGAAAAGAAGGCACCGAGGCTTCCAAAGTTATTGTTGCAGATTTAGTTATTATTTTCTCTTGTGAAAAAACAATAAAAGAAGCCAATATCATTGGCATTATTATGATTTTCTTCATGTTCTTGTTATAGATTATTTTTCTAATAATCCATCCTGGTTCCATTTGTTTATAATGTCAATAGTCGCTTGGGGCAATCTTGGCCCGCCTTGTGGCATTAAGGAACTATCTCCATTTTCTAAAGAGATTCGTGTAAGCAATCCTCTGTTTAAAACTGCATTTTTCACCTGTTCATAATTAACTAAAGACATTGGAGCTCCATTTTTAGGAACTGCGGCATGGCATACAACACAATTGTTATCAATAATAGATTTTACATTTTGGCTGTATGTTGCCATACCATTAATTGGCGCAGGGTCAATTAAGGTGCTTGGATCATCGTTGGCACAGCTTACAAAAATTGAAGCTGCTGATGAGATGGCGAAAAGGGTCTTTAAATTCATATGATTGGTTTTTAGTTATAAGTAGAGCCATGATTTTAAGAATCATTGGGCATTTCAAAGTCATATACGATGAAAAGAATAATACAGATTTGGCAGCAGGCATATTTAATGGCTAAATCCAATAGGTATTTTTTAACGTAAATAAATCGAAATACTAAAAACCAGTTATGCGAAAAAAAATACTAACCACAATTTCCCTTTTTATAATAGTCGGAATTTCGGCCTGCTTTTACATCTACAAAGGGCACAGGGATATACAATCAGAGACAGCCGATTATGTTGTAACCGTTAACGAACTGGAAAGAGAGTTTACTTCAAACGATAGTCTGGCTTACATCAAATACCAAGACAAAACAATTGAAATTTCTGCACGAGTAACCAGTATTGATAAAGCCGGTAATGGAATTGTTATGAGCGAAAAAATATTTGTGACATTCAAAAACCGTTTGCCAGGAAATATTATATCCGGGAAAAACCTCAAAATTAAAGGGCGTTTTCTAGGATATGACGAATTGCTCCAGGAATTTAAAATCGACCAATCCTCAGTTATACACTAATCAAATAACAATTTAAAACTAACCTCATGAAAAACTTTATCCTATTACTTTTTTTGCTTCCGATATTAACCTTCTCGCAAACCGATCTGCTGTCTGGAGTAGAAACGCCTTATGCAAAAGAAAAAGTGACATCTGCATTCAAAGCCTTAAAAATCATTAATCTCGAGTCTACAAAATTGGCCGCAAAAGGCGATCTCTATTTTGTTGTTGCACACCGATTTGGATCCATTAAAGATGGTTTTGAAGGCTTTTATGGACTCGATAATGCCAATACACAGATAAAATTTATTTACGGTATAACAAATGGCCTTAATGTAAGTGCTGCCAGAAGTGAATTTGCTTATGATTTTGCAACAAAATACATGCTGTTTCCTCAAATAAAAGACGGTTTCCCTGTAACTATCGCCGGGTTTAATAGTTTGTCTATCAACAACACTTTAAAAGAAAGTCTGTATCCAAAACTTCAATTTAAAGACAGGCTTACTTATGTCGCGCAGCTGTTAATCTCCAGAAAGTTTTCTGAAAAGCTCTCTTTAGAGATAGTACCATCGTTTTTTCACCAAAACTTTGTTGACGATGTAGACCAGAGCAATTCTCAATATGCAATTGGGTTTGGGGGAAGATATAAATTTGCTAAACGCTGGTCTTTGAATATGGATTATGCGGCGCATCTAAACAGAGCACCAAATTCTCTTTATAAAAATCCATTCTCTATCGGCTTTGATTTAGAAACCGGCGGACATGTTTTTCAGATGCATTTTACCAGTTCTCAGGCAATCGATGAAGCTGGATATCTCGGAAGAACAACAGGCGACTGGACAAAAGGAGACATTTTTTTTGGGTTTAATCTTGCCAGAGTATTCTAGTATCTCCTTTATAATTATATTATTAGGCAATTTCTGTATTTAAAACAATTCTAAATTGATGTATTTGACGCTATTTCTAAAACCGCAGGAATGAAGCACTCGTAAATAGCTTTAAAACCATAAAAATTATGAAGACCAATAAAATAATCAAAAAAGGACTTTTTATACTAAGCGGAATATTTGGACTATTTATCGCCATTTTGCTTTTTCACATTATAACAGCAAAACCACCCGTTTATGATACCCCAAACCTGCAGGTAAGCAGAATCGATTTTAAATCTGATATAGATTCTCTGCAGGCAAGACAAATCTGTGCCGACTTGAGAAGCATAAAAGGCCTGACATCGGACTCTATTATTATTAAAAGAAATGTTGTGGTGTATTTCCATAATAATAAAATTACAAACTCTGAGAAGGTTTTCAATGAGCTGATGGCTAAAGGGCGTTATGATGCTGAGCGTTATATTCTGCCGGCAAATTTAGCCAGTAAAGAAGTCTGCCCTATGGATCAAAACAGTTTGAGCTATAAATTATCTCAAAAAATAAATCGTTTTTTTAATTAACCCTTTAATACCTTAAATTTATGAAAATTTATTCAAAACTTACACTTAGTGTATTGCTGGCTGCCTCTGCAGCTATGATTTCCTGCAGCAGTAATGATGACGAGACTCCAGAACCGGCAAAAGCTTCTATTTACGAACGATTAGGCGGGACTAAAATGGTTTCTGATCCAGATAATTCAGGCCAGATGATCGAACAGGGACGTTTAAGTTTCCGTAAAGTGGTAAATTCAACTATCGGATTGATCGTTGCTGATATCCAGTCCAATGCTTCAGGTAATCTGCAGGCACATTTT
Source organism: Flavobacterium sp. FG19 (assembly GCF_057809475.1). Taxonomy (NCBI): domain Bacteria; kingdom Pseudomonadati; phylum Bacteroidota; class Flavobacteriia; order Flavobacteriales; family Flavobacteriaceae; genus Flavobacterium; species Flavobacterium sp. FG19. The sequence goes on from NZ_JBMDKA010000024.1 coordinate 102,640, forward strand.
GCTCCTTTATTAGCTGAAACTGGAAATACCCAGTCTACCAATATTGCCAAATTATCAGATAATCTTACTGATTTCTTCTCTTTTAATACGGGAGGGACGAATGCTGTAAATACCTATTCTGGCTTGAGTATGTCGGCAGCGCATGATCCTGCAAAAAATCCTCGTATGGGAACAAAATCCAGTAATGCAGATTATACAAAATTTGAAGGATATGTTGGAGCTGCTGCCAATGCAAATGGTGTTGCTTCAAATACAGAACTTTACACAGACATCGTTGCTGTTTTAGAATCATTGAGAACTCCTATAGTTCAAAAATAATTTTCTTATCAAAACGCTGTCTGAAAAGGGCAGCGTTTTATTATTTCAATATCATTTTGAAGTATATAAATATTTTTGAAGACCTGTTATTGTTATAATACCAGGAAATTATATAAAATCGCCAGTTTGATCCATTTCTACCATAGTGGTATCAAAATTACTTCCAGCGGTGTTGTATAAATCAGCAAGTAATAATTTTTGAACTTTTTAAGGAAACCATAAATATGGAAAATTTTAACACGTCCAGATCCACCACTTTTTACGCATTAGGGTTAAGTTACAAGAAAGCAGATGCCGTTATTAGAGGAAAATTTAGTTTAGATACTAAAGCACAATCTGATTTATTGATGCAGGCTAAAGCAGAAGGTATAGAATCATTAATTGTTACTTCTACTTGTAATAGAACTGAAATTTATGGTTTTGCCCATCATCCTTATGAGTTAATCAAATTACTTTGCGAAAACAGCAATGGTTCTGTAGAAGAATTTCAGGAAGTTGCTTATATATATAAGAATGAAGAAGCTGTTAACCACATGTTTCGGGTAGGAACAGGTTTAGACAGTCAGATTTTGGGAGATTTTGAAATTATCAGCCAAATTAAAATCGCTTTTAATAATAGTAAACAGGAAGGTTTGGTAAATACATTTCTGGATCGTTTAGTAAATACGGTTATTCAGGCGAGTAAAAAAGTTAAAACGGAAACTAAAATTTCTTCTGGTGCAACATCTGTTTCTTTTGCATCGGTACAATATATTATCCGAAATGTAGCAGATATTGGAAACAAAAATATTTTGTTATTCGGAACAGGAAAAATAGGCAGAAATACTTGCGAAAACTTAGTAAAACATACTAAAAACAGCCATATTGCTCTTATAAACAGAACAAAAAACAAAGCCGAATTATTGGCTGGAAAACTGAATGTCATTGTAAAAGATTATGACAATTTACATCAAGAACTGAAGCAGGCAGATGTGCTGGTTGTCGCTACTGGAGCGCAGAAGCCGACTATTGACAAAACATCGCTCAACTTGCATAAACCTTTACTAATTCTGGACTTATCTATTCCAAGGAACGTCGATATGAATGTAGAAGAATTGCCAGGCGTAACTTTGATACATCTTGATTATTTATCTCAAATTACTGATGACACGCTGGAAAAAAGAAAACAGCATATTCCTGCTGCGGAAGCTATTATTGAAGATATGAAGCTAGAATTTAATACTTGGATAAACGGTCGGAAATGTGCGCCGACTATTCATGCATTAAAATCCAAGCTAAATTATATTGTCTTGGCCGAATTTGCTTTTCAAAAAAAGAAGACAGCCAATTTTGATGATGTTCAGATTGATTTAATCAGTTCCAGAATCATTCAAAAACTGACAAACCATTTTGTCAGCCATTTAAAAAATGAAAGCACTTCAGTAGATCAAAGTATAGAGTTTATTGAAAAAGTATTTCAAATAGGGCAGGCTGTACCGAATAAGGCTTCTTCACAAGCAGAAGAAAGATACAAAATCAATCTTTCTTAAATAGACTAACAAAAAGCTTTTAGAATTTTTAAAACTATAAAGCTGATAACACCGTAAATGAGATTATAACTAAAAAAAAATGTAATTATGAAAATTAGAAAAATTTTAGCTCTTGTAATTCTGACAGCAGGATTTGGTTCTGCAGTTAATGCTCAGAAAACAGTAATGGTAGGAGGTGCAGCAATGTATCCTAGCAAAAATATTGTTGAAAACGCCGTAAACTCAAAAGATCACACTACGCTGGTTGCAGCAGTTAAGGCCGCCGGCCTTGTAGAGACATTACAGGGCAAAGGCCCTTTTACAGTTTTTGCTCCAACAAATGAAGCTTTCAGCAAACTGCCTTCCGGCACAGTTGAAAGCTTATTAAAACCTGAAAATATCAAAACGCTTCAGACTGTTTTGACTTATCATGTTGTAGCGGGTAAGCTTAACAGTTCAGATATCAGCAAAGCTATTAAAGCTGGAAAGGGAAAAGCAGTCCTAAAAACTGTAAGCGGAGGTTCGATAACATTATGGATGGATGGAAAAGATTTGTATGTAAGTGATGAGAGCGGAAATAAATCTAAAGTTACCATCGCAGATGTGAACCAGTCAAATGGAGTGATCCATGTAGTTGATACCGTATTGCTGCCAAAAATGTAATCTGATTATAGCATCGAATCTTTTAAAGCCCTGAAATTTCAGGGCTTTTTTTTTAAGTATTTTTAAAATAGCTTTATCAGCGTAATATAATCCCTTACTGCTCAAAAAGGGTTTAAAATTATACGCTATACTAATTTTTTCATTATCTAAATCTTAAATAATGATTTTACTAGTTTTAAAAATTATATCTATTGATTAAAAAAAAGACCGTTGAGTTAATAATCTTTAGGCAGCTGCACTTTAACGATAGTACTAGATTTTCTTGTCTGGATCGGATGGAAATCAGTCGTAAAAAAAAACAAAATTATTCCTTTATAGTACAATTGCCCTAGCTTTTACGGAAGAAATAGTATCCCGGTTCACCAAGCAGAATTATGGCAGTCTGCAAATCCATTTGGGTAAAGTTCCGGCTTTGTACAGTATTAAATCCAAAAAAGCGCATATTGATCTTTTCAATATGCGCTTTTTATTTAGGACTGCTTATAGGTTTAAACTTTTCCTAAAGTATAAAGCTGCTCCATTGTAGGCGTCAGGCTTCCTCCTGCAGGTTCCAGCGTGATGCCGAAAGCTTCAGCTGAATTGGTTTGGCTTACAGCAAAGATTTTTTGAGAGTTTCCTTCAAAATTATCCAGCAGACCAATACTTGTCGGGGTTAGCACCGGACTTAGCTTTAAAGACCAAACCTGGTAAACCATGCCTTTTGGAGGGGTTGGCAGACCCGCCGCGTCGATATAAGTCGTTTTCGTTTCTTTGTTCCAATATACTTTTGCAAATGATGTTGGAGATACGGATTGTCCGCCCAGGGTAACGCCTGTGTTTTTAATATCTCTCACAATGCTTAGGTTTTTCTCAGTCTGTTTATTCTGCTTATCTAAAAAAGCATATTCTCTTTCAATTTTATTTTTTTCGCCACCAGCTTCGGAGACTGCCTGTTTAGATTTTGTCAGTTCTAAAGTCTGATATCCAAAACCTAACAGCAATAATACGGCAGCTGCCCATCCCATATATTGCGGCAGATTTGATGCTGGTTTAATATCGACAACTTTAGCCTGTTTAAGCTCTAAACGCTCTTTTATTTTCTGGAAATTAGCAACCGAGTGGAAAGGCGAGAAGCTTGATGATAGGGCCGTAACAGCTTTTTCTATAGAAATGATTTCATTTTCAACCTCGTGGTTTTCCTTGGCCAGTTCCGCAATTTCCAGATTCTCTTTTTCTGTCAGCAGACCGTAAACATACAGTTCTAAAATGCCTGATTCAATGTATTCCTTCGCTTCCATTTATATCTTTAAATAATTTCTTAAATCGTTGATACAGTTTCTATTCTGTGTTTTGATTGTGCCCAGCGGCATGGCCAGCTCTTCTGATGCTTCCTGCTGGGTGTATCCTTTAAAGAATAGCAGATCGATAATCTCGATACATTTGGGTTTCAGTTTTTTTACGAATTCCTGAATGCCAATTGTATCAATTCGATTAGTTAATTTATTACTGTCATCTAAAAGATTTACGAAATTATCTGAGGAAAGGTTTTTTTGGCTGTTGTTGAAATTTTTAGATCGCAGCTTGTCGATCGACGTATTTCTTGCAATATTAAGAATCCAGGTGTAAAAACGGCCCTTACTTTCATTATAAGAATCGATGTTTTTCCAGATTTTGACAAAAACTTCCTGCAGGACATCTTCTGCTTCCTCCCGGTTTTTTATCAGAACATTTATGACCGAAAACAAGCTTTTTGAATACATATCGTAGAGATGGGTGAAAGCCCTTTCATCTTTTTTGCGGATTAATACCAATAATTCTTCTTGGGTCATAGGATTGGATCTAAAGCGTAAATAATTTTTAATTTTTTATAAAGCGGTAATGCCGCATAAAGGTAATTTATTTTTTTTACGCAGATAGTCCAAAATCAGAAAAAACGGTATCACTTTCAAGTTGCCAATTTCAGGGACTAAATGCTGAGCTGATGTTCTTGTCTCAGATTGATGCCTTATCAGACTTTTCTGAAAGTCTAGTAATTGCCGCCGCGGGCATATTTTATTATTTAGGATTATAGTGGGTTGTTGACAAACCTTTTGGTGCAGGCACTGAGATTTCTGTACGGACTTAATTAATCGGGAATTAGCAACTGGAAGATTCTCTGAATGTAGATAATACCAAGTCAATTTTCTATATTATATGTTGAATGACTTTTTGTCTTCGTGAGTAATTTTGATTTAGTTAAATTTATTCAGAATTTTCACAGGAGGGGAGAATTGAAGAAAAGCTTCTGCTTATTTAAAAGTTTTAGCCTCCGGTTTTGATTTTAATTCAATGGAATTGGTAAATCATTTTAATGTACTCAGTTGTTAAGTGGAAAAACCGGTCAATTTGACCACCTAATTCCGGAGTAAATTGACCACCCGTT